>CAILMA010000614.1 GCA_903835145.1 uncultured Bacteroidota bacterium | reverse complement strand
GCAATCCCTGCTCGTACAGGGCATGGCCTCCTTCGTGTATAGAGCTCCACAACATATAAGCGAAATTGTTTTCTTTTACCCTCGTAGTAATACGCACGTCTTCAGGCGAAAAAGAAGTAGTAAAAGGATGTTCAGCAAAATCCTGACGACCAGCCTCAAAATCATATCCCATCGCTTTAAGTACCTCTATTGAAAAATCCCATTGTTCTTTCTTAGCAAAATGGCCGCCAAAGCAAGCATCGCTCACCTGAGTTTTTGACTTGATCGTAGCTAAAACGGGTGGTAATTGCGTTTTAATGATGTCAAATACAGGGTCAAGCATAGCTACTGTCGCACCTCTTTCATATTCATCGAGCAGGGCATCATAGGGGTGGCTACCAATACTATAATATGCAGACTGTTGCAATTTCAAATGCACCATTTTTGCAAGAAATGGCTCATAAATACTATAGTCGTTTTTCTGTCGGGCTTCAACCCAGGCATTATAGCATTCACTCGTTTGGCGGGATAGTAAATCAACAAATGCTGTGGGCAGCTTCCGGTTTTTTTCATAATCATCAAGGCTAAGCGAAACGTTGGCAGATTGATTTTCGTTTAGGTCATCGCATGCTGCAAGCTCGCCAAGCAATGCGCCGAAAGAATCGGAGGTAAGCATTTCATGTGCTTGTGTTGCCAGCGTAGCAAGTTGGCGCGCCCTGAAATTCGCTCCTTTCAGCGGCATATATACTTCCTGGTCCCAGCCCAGTACCGCCGCTGCGTAATTCAGGTCAGCGGCTTTTTGCATTACTTCTGTATAATTATTATAGAGTTGTTCTGATTTTGATTGCATGGAATAAAGGTAGGAAAATGATAGTGTCACGGGCACAAATTTCTGTTTGTCGTATAAATAACGCCCCACATGTTGTGAAATTTATTGTCCTTATTTTAGCGAGGGTTCGGCGCAGCCAAAATTCTATGTTTACATTTGTAGTCAATTGCTGTCCTATTTTACTGTTAGATAAATAATAATGTACTTAGCGAGAAAAAAAAGACATAAATCTGGTGTCTGTTTTAAAGTCATTTTGCTGAGCTTTTCTGCTCTTATTTCTGTAAGCGGTATCGCACAGGAGCATTGGCAAGGTGCGCCTACGCCGGAACTTGACCAAATGTACCGGGTGGGAGAGCAATATTTGAAGGATAGCAATTATGCCGCTGCTGTCAAGACGTTTAAAGATTTGACAGCCCTCGCCCCCGGTGTCATGCTGATAACAAAGGAGCTGGGCAAGTCCTACTACCATGCTGGTGACTATAAGAATGCCGTGGCTGTTTTAGAACCCCTTACAAAGGATAAAGGATGTAATGACGAGGTTTTTCAGTTGGCAAGTGCTGCACTGAGCCACGAGGGCAAAAATAAAAAAGCATACAAAATAATAGAAGAGGGGTTAGTGCGTTTCCCGGAATCAGGTCTGCTGTATCATGAAAAAGGTTTGATTTTCGCATCTGATGGCCAACAAGAGGAAGCCCTCATTGCCTGGCTCTCTGGTATAAAGGTAGCTCCACGCTTTCAGCCTAATTATCGCGATGCCGCGCTGGCCTATCTGGCAAGCGAAGATGCGACCTGGGGCTTGTTGTATGGCGAAATGTATCTCGCGACGCGGCCCGAGACCAGCGATGACGACTTACTCAAACAGCGTCTTTATGCAGGATGGCGACAATATTTTGAACATCAGGTGAATCTCAACCGTGAAGGGGAAACTCTATTTGAGACTCAGTTTAGAAGGTCTTACCAGGCGCTCACACCGGTGATGACCGATGGTATAAGCACGGAGAACTTAGTGATGATTAAAACCCGGTTTTTATTGAATTGGCAGGCAACCCAGCATCATGATTTCCCCTTTGCTCTATTTAGCTGGCAGGAAGAACTGATTAAAAACGGCTGGTTTGATATTTATGTGGAATGGCTTTATGGAAAAGCTGAAAGCAAGCAG
>CAILMA010000613.1 GCA_903835145.1 uncultured Bacteroidota bacterium | reverse complement strand
GATCTACTCAACGTGTCATCAGCCGGATTGGCCAGAATAAGATCGGCGTATATTAAACCCATTGCATAAAATTAGACTAATATACTCAAAACAAAAAGTGAATTAATTTTCCACATCCACCCATGCGCCATTATCTTTCAGCAATTGTATCAGCTCACCTACTGCTATTTCGCTCGGCACATTTTTCTTTACAACGTCCTTGCTTTTATAGAGGGTTATCTTCCCCGGTCCGCTGCCTACGTAACCAAAGTCAGCATCAGCCATTTCCCCGGGTCCATTTACAATACAACCCATTATAGCAATTTTCACACCTTTAAGGTGGTTGGTCGCTGCCCTTATTTTTGCTGTCGTTTCCTGTAGGTCAAAGAGGGTGCGCCCGCAACTGGGGCATGATATGTATTCTGTTTTACTAATTCTTGTTCTGGTTGCCTGCAATATGGAGAAGGCAGTATTATTCAGGAATTGTTCCTTGCTTTTTACTTCGAGGTAGGTGCGGCCACTTACCTGGTGGTTACTCATCACAGCTCCGCTGTTTGCCAGCCAAACGCCATCGCCAAAACCATCAAGCAGCAAGCCCCCTGCTTCAGTCGCAAAATGTATTAACTGCTCATCTACAGTCGTTGCGCTACTGTTTACTCTTAGCAGCACCGGGCAGGCAACATTTTCACGCATAAGCGCTGCAAGGAAGCTGCGTACTGGAGCAAAACCCTTATCTGCATTGCTGTAAGCTACTACTACCGTATGATTTTGTTGCTTCAGTCGGTTTATCATTTCCTGGTCAGCTTGGGCCACGTCCAGTGCCATAAAGTGCAAAAGGTCCTCCGGCGCATTGCCGGCAAGGCAGTCCTCCCTCGATAATAGCGGATAGCAATTGGCATTATCTTTTAGGGTTGCCCACGTGTTATAATCGCAAATAATTTGCAGGGTTCCCGGTAGCCCAAAGTCGATGGTCTGGCTGCCTGTGTATATATAGTCCGCTGCTCCATCGCTGATATTCCATTTGTCAGAAGCCGCATTATAGGTGTAGCCAATATGGGCCAGCGTTTCCGGTGTAATGATGCCTGCTGAGCTGAGGTCTGCAACTACAACTGGTACATGGCCACTCCCAATATGGCTAACAGGCACTGTGTGCCTCCGGCTGTATACAAAAGGATTGTAGGGTAGGTGCAGCGCAGGTTTTGTGGGTTCTGCTGCGGCAGTTGGGCTTCCGGCCCGGGCGCTGTATCGCTTCACAATATCCCGGCAAACAGGTATCTCAAATTCAGGGTCTTCAGTCAGCGATACCCTTATCGTATCACCAATGCCATCTTCCAGTAGGGTGCAAATACCTATGGCACTCTTTATCCTGCCGTCCTCGCCATCGCCGGCCTCGGTAACGCCAAGGTGCAGCGGGTAACATTCGCCAAACTCTTCTTCCATTTTATTAACCAGCAGCCGGTAAGCCTGCACCATTACCTGTGGGTTGCTGCTTTTCATGCTTAGTACTATCTGGTGGTAGCTTTCATTCCTTGCTATCCTCAGGAATTCCATCGCACTCTCTACCATACCCATCGGCGAGTCACCATAGCGGCTCATAATACGGTCGCTAAGTGAGCCATGGTTGGTGCCTATGCGCATTGCTGTGCCATATTCTTTGCATATGCGCACCAGTGGTGTAAAACGCTGCCTTATGTGCTCTATTTCCTCAGCATACTCCGTGTCGGTATATTCAATGTAGTCAAACTTCTTTTTATCAACATAGTTCCCCGGGTTCACACGGACTTTCTCTATTATTCGGGCTGCTATCTCAGCTGCATTTGGGGTAAAATGGATGTCTGCAATTATAGGCGTATCATACCCCCTTGCCCTTAGCTCCTTCTTAATATTATACAGGTTCTCCGCTTCGTTCTTGCTTGGGGCCGTTATCCTTATCAGTTCGGCGCCGGCTTCTATACAGCGAATGCTTTGCTCCACCGTGGCTATAGTATCCATGGTATCTGTAGTGGTCATGGTCTGTATCCTTATCGGGTTTCCATTTCCCAGTAAAAGCCCGCCAATCTTCACTTCGCGGGTTTGTAAGCGTTTGTATTCAGGAGGCGTAAGTAGCATAAGCACAAAGTTATAGGTTTTAAACAGTATGTGCGGGAGCCTGGCACCAAAGGAAAATATATTTGGGCTTTCTTTAAAAATTTAGCGCTGACATTGCAATTGGCAAAAGAATATTCCGGAGTTTTACCCCTTATTATCTATAACTTTACCAGACTATGGGCCTCCACGCTGTGCACGGGTTTCATTTTTTAACGAATGTTGAATAGATTTATATATATCGCCTTGATTTTGTTGACATGCACTGTTTTTTTCAGCAGCTGCATGATGCTGCGCGAGAGTTCAAAATACAATTTCAACGATGGTACCTATCGCATAAGCAAGTTCTCTGGCGGCGAAGTCTATGTAATGCACGTAGATGAGGACACCATAGCGGTGTTCCCCGTGAAGGAATTCAAAGATTCAACAGCCATTATCACTAAAAACCGCGTGAACTACACGCCATTCCAGCAGAAATTTAAAGACAAGAAAATCACCCATGTTTTCTACAAACCGTCTCTTGATGTTGACCTCATGACCATTCCGCTCAAGTATCGTCCAGCCATCAACGACCTGCCCAACCAAATCAATACAAATTTTAACGGTGCTATATTCGGCGGCTACCGGCTTGACGAATACAAACTCTCTTACCAGCGCACCCCCCTCAATAACTACAAGCAACAAACCAAGCATAAAGGCTACAGCGCGGGTCTATACCTTGGTATAGGTGGAACCAATATAGACCCATGGGTGATAAAAGACCCGAAATTCAATCTGCAATACGAGGGAGTACTCCTTATCTCAGGAATCGCGATGAATATGGCTGCTGATAAATTTACCTTCGGCGTGTCATTCGGCACCGACCAGTTGCTCGATAAATACCACAAAGAATGGATTTACCAAAGCAAACCCTGCCTGGGCTTCACACTTGGTCTTGACCTGAATAATTAATAAAAATGGTATTGTGCCATTTAGACTATTAATTTCGGCATTCTATTCGGATATGATGTCACCCCTTCTGCCGCTCGCGGAGGAGGGGACGGGGGATGAGGACACCGCGGCGCATGAGGACACCAGCAGCATGATGCCTGTTTTTAATGTTTATTCGTTATTACCTAAGAAGCGCTCCCCGCACTTAATTTAATAAACGCTTTCCCGAGATACTCTATAATGTCTCCGGCTATCAATGCCTCTTCCGATATTTCTTCGGCGCCTATATCTCCAGCCATGCCATGCAGGTACACTCCCATCATTGCTGCCTCAGCTGAGCTATAACCCTGTGCAAGCAAGCCGGTTATAAATCCGGTGAGCACATCACCAGCACCACCCGTGGCCATACCGGGGTTGCCCGTCATGTTATACCAGCATTCTCCTTCTGAATTAATTATGGCTGTATGGTGACCCTTCAGTACGATGTTAATGTTGTATCTCATGGCTTGTATACGGGCATTATCAACCTGTATCATGCTGTTGGTGTTTTCACCAAAAAGCCGCGAGAATTCCTTGGGGTGGGGGGTAATAATAGAGTCTTTCGGCAGCTTAGCCAGTAGCTCGTGGCGGCCTGCCATTATGTTCAGCGCGTCAGCATCTATAACCAGTGGTTGCTTACATTGGTCTATAAAATTAATAAGCGCTCTGGCGGAGCTCT
>CAILMA010000612.1 GCA_903835145.1 uncultured Bacteroidota bacterium | reverse complement strand
T
Source organism: uncultured Bacteroidota bacterium (assembly GCA_903835145.1). Lineage (GTDB taxonomy): Bacteria > Bacteroidota > Bacteroidia > Chitinophagales > Chitinophagaceae > Flavipsychrobacter. The sequence continues at coordinate 3,467 of CAILMA010000612.1, read as the reverse complement.
GGGAGAACCACTTCATCTATAGTATTGAATGATAATTAATTGGCGTATTCGCTCATGAATTTGATGCGCATCATTTTCAGGTGTTCGATGCTTACATCGCGGTCTCTGAATTCTTCAAACGCATTTTCCATGTTATCGTCGGGGCTATTGCGGAAATATTCGAATATTTCATCCTGTTCATCTTCATCAAGTTCCTGCTCCAGGCAGTAGTCAAGATTCAGTCTTGTACCGCTTGCCACAATTGTTTCCATTTCAACGAGCAGGTCCGGTATGGAAAGACCTTTATTTTTTGCGATAGTTTCAAGCGGTATTTTCTTATCAATGTTCTGAATGATAAACACCTTCATGCCGCTTTTATTCACCACGCTCTTCATCACAAAGTCGTCCGGCTTCACAATATCGTTTTCGTCTACGTATTTGCCTATCAGTTCCACAAATTTTTTGCCGTACCTGATTGTTTTTCCCTTGCTTACACCCGATATTTTTTCGAGTTCTTCGAGGGTAGTAGGGTAGTTGGTTGCCATATCCTCAAGTGAGTTTTCGAGGAAGATGACGAACGGAGGTAAGTTTTTTTCTTTTGCAATTTGTTTGCGCAAGTTTTTGAGCAACTCGAAGAGCACGGGATCGGTAGTTGCCGGGGCACCGCCGCCGCCACTTACTTCATCGTCATCGCCAACAGCGTCTTCGTATTTATGATTCAGGATAACCTGTATAGAATATGGCTTTTTGAGGAATTTATGGCCCTTGTCCGTGATTTTTAGCAAGCCATACTCTTCTATGTCCTTCCTTATCATCCCTTCCAGTATCATCTGGCGAATGAGGGAATACCAGAAGTTGGCTTCCATTTCCATGATAAGTCCTTTTCCGAACGATTTCAGCTTATCATGTCTGAAAGTTTGAATTTGCGGGTTGGCCTTACCAAGTATGATATTAACCACGTACTCAATTCCAAAGTGCTCGTCCAGTTCTTTTATCGCATCCAGCGTAATTTTTACGCTGTCTTTAACTTCAAGTTTTTCTTTAGGGTGCCTGCAATTGTCGCAGTTTTCACAGTTTTCAGTCATGTACTCTTCCCCAAAATAATGGAGCAGGAGCTTACGGCGGCAAACACCACTTTCTACGTATGCCAGTGTTTCTGAGATAAGCTGAGCACCCATTTCGCGCTCGCTCAGTGGCTTGTCGCGCATCAGGTGCTCCAATTTCTGTACGTCTTTATAAGAATAATAAAGTACGCACTTGCCTTCCATACCATCGCGGCCGGCACGGCCGGTTTCCTGGTAGTAGTTTTCGAGTGATTTGGGTATGTTATAGTGCATCACAAACCTCACATCGGGCTTATCAATACCCATTCCAAAGGCGATTGTGGCAACTATTACATCTACTTTTTCGTGTAAGAACTGGTCCTGTCGCTGCGCTCTGAGCGGAGCTTCGAGGCCTGCATGGTAGGCTACGGCTGTAATGCCATTTGCATGCAGTGTTTGAGCAAGTTCTTCAGTTGTTTTACGGTTGAGGGTATAAATAATACCGCTCTTTCCCTTCATGGAGTTTATAAACTTCACTATGTGCTTTAGTACTTGTTCCTTACTTGTTTTTGGTACTACTTCATAATAAAGGTTTGGCCGGTTAAAGGAATCCATGTAAATATCCGGAGTGTGTAATTCCAGATTTTTTACGATGTCGTCCTGCACCTTTGGGGTAGCAGTGGCTGTGAGCGCTATAATAGGAAGGTCAATGTTAATTTCATTGATCATTCCTCTCAGTTTGCGATACTCGGGCCTGAAGTCATGGCCCCATTCTGATATACAATGCGCTTCATCAACCGCAATGAAAGAAATATTAAGATCTGAGAAAAATGTGATGTTTTCTTGTTTGGTCAGGGTTTCAGGAGCAACATAAAGCATCTTGGTTTTTCCTTCGGTGAGGTCAGATTTTACTTTTTTCTGTTGTGCCTTACTAAGGGTAGAATTGAGAAAATGTGCTATATTATCCTTACTGCTGTAGCCTCTTATGAGATCCACCTGATTTTTCATTAATGCGATAAGGGGCGAAACGATAATGGCAACACCTTCACTCAATAGGGCTGGAAGCTGATAGCATAGGGATTTTCCACCGCCAGTTGGCATAATTACGAAAGTATCTCTGCCTGACAGGATGCTTTCTATGATTTTTTCTTGTTCGCCTTTAAAGGAATCAAAACCAAAATATTGGTGGAGCTCTTTTTTAAGATCAAATTGGGGCCTTGGATTTTTAACAACTTCCATACATGTTTTTTTAACTAAAAGTTACAAACCAACCGTGGTGTGAATACACCGGGCTTTTGGTTTGTTTTTTATTGGATTGCGAATTTACGGTATTTACGTTATTTAAAAAACAATTATGAAACTTCAATTTGGTAAAATAATGCGAAAAGAAAAGAATTAAACAGGCTGAAGAAAAGTAAGGGTGACGGTGATTTTTCATTCAGTCAGGTTGCACCCGACACAATTAATTGAAATTAAATATTTGAATATGTAAATAATATATTTGCATTGCGCTGATAATTAGTCAAATGCACAGACGCATTTCAATTAATTTTTAATGGTTGAGCCGAGGGATGTGGATTAAATTATTGGTCTAAAGAACCGCATAGCGGATTTGCGTCAAATGAGAATACAAAGTAGATGAAATTGAATGCGATAAGGGAAAAATGAATTAACTTTTTGTATTAGACTGGATCTTGGGTATTTCTTTAACGATGTAGATAGATTATTTGTTATTCACTTTGTTTTAATCTTCTTCACCCTGATTAACTTCCACATTTTGGGTATTGTTATCCAATGATTTCAATTGGCGACTAAAAAAGTTATCCAGAAGTTCAACCGGTATACCCCCATATTTGTATTCAACCAACTGTTTTTCAAACTTGATGAAGTGTGTTTTTGAATAATACCGGTTCCACTCATCTCTTGCACGTTCCTTAAGGTCGGCCCAGGCTTGCTCGTCGTTTTTTTTCTTAATGTTGGTTTCCCGCTCTTCAAATTCTTCGTAGAGCGCACCAGCAATATTGTATAGTTTTTTTATTTTATCAGGCATTCTCATACCCCATTCCCCTTTATGCGTGCGAACGAAGCTCATAAAGGATCGGATCAGTTTAAGCTCTTTTTTGAATTGAAAAATTGCTTCCTCCTGAAAAGACCCATCGATTTTTTCTGAGAGATTAGTTATTGACTGCAGTTTTGCTTGCAAAATTTTCCGGATGTCTTCATTTTTCATAAATATAAACGAAAATTTTATTAGTTAAATAATTGTTGCGCAAAAGTAGCTAAAAAATGCGAAACTCTGAAGTTATCAATTTGTAATCAAACTTTAAAAAAATGTAAAAAATTTGCCAAGTGCAAAATGAGCAAGAGAGCAAATGTTAAAATAGTTATATGTGAAAATGTTTTTGAACAAAGATTTAAATTTCAATGTTTTGCGACTTTTAGTAG
>CAILMA010000611.1 GCA_903835145.1 uncultured Bacteroidota bacterium | reverse complement strand
AGGTTACTTGTAGTGGCTGTTTCATATACGAGCTATGGGTATGCAAAGGGATAATCATTAAATTTTATTTCAAACCATTTTCCCACTTCTTACGGCCCTCGCCGGGAAACACATGGCGCTCGCTATGGTACGATGAGCGCACCAGCGGCCCGCTCTCCACATAATCAATCCCCATCTTATACCCTTCTTCCCGAAACTCAGCAAACTCATCGGGGTGCACAAAACGCACCACCCCAAGGTGCTTCGGTGTTGGTTGCAGGTACTGTCCCAGTGTCACCACATCTATGCCATTATCGGCAAGGTCCTGCATCGCTTGCAGCACCTCTTCCTTCGTTTCACCAAGGCCCAGCATTATGCCGCTCTTGGTGCGCATTCCGCCGTCCTTCAGCCTGCGCAGCACTTCAAGGCTCCTGTGGTACTTAGCTTGTATCCTTACTTTCTTTGTTAGTCTTTCTACGGTTTCCAGGTTGTGACTCACTACCTCTGGCGCTACATCTATTATGCGCTGCAGGTTGTGCCATTCCCCTTTAAAGTCCGGTATCAGGGTTTCCAGCGTGGTCCCCGGGTTCAGCGCACGCACTGCCTTTATTGTATTGGCCCATATCGTAGAGCCGCCATCTTCAAGTTCATCCCTGTCTACCGATGTTATTACGGCATGTTTTACCTTCATCAGGTGTATGGCTTCTGCCACACGCTGCGGCTCATCCCAATCCACAGGCTCAGGGCGCCCGGTTGCAACCGCGCAAAAACCGCACGAGCGTGTACACACATTACCAAGTATCATAAAGGTTGCCGTACCTTCGCCCCAGCACTCACCCATGTTGGGGCAATTGCCGCTCTCACAAATGGTGTGTAGTTTATGGGTGGTTACAAGCCCGCGCACATGGCGGTAGCTCTCACCTATTGGTAACTTTACCCGAAGCCAGTCTGGCTTCTTCACGCGGGTTTCAACTTTCGCCGCTGCCGCACCTATTACTGGTAGTTCCTGCATATCAGGGTGCAAATTATGGTAAATTGAGCAAATCAGAGCCCACAAAATTTTCAATACCAACCACGAAAAAAAACATATCGTACCTGCTTACCACTGCGGCTGCGCAACAATGTACACTTGCCGGAGCATGTAATTCTCAGCCCGAGTAAAGGCGAAGCTTTAGAATAAAATAAAAAAGAAAAAAACAGAAACAGAACTCACCTAAAACGCAGCTACCCTACCAGCGCTTGCCCACTTGCAGCGCAATGAAAAGATTATAGAAACCAGCAGTAGCCGGCTGATTGGCCATTATCTGTATGGCCTGCGAATAGTACTCTATACTTGCACCTGTTTCTACACTAATTATCGTTTTTTTATTGGCCGAAAAATCAAAGTGCAGACCAGTCTTTAAAAACCCACCGGGTACATACACCATCTCATCGAGCCCCTTGCTAAAACCTGCACTGCCCTCTATAAGGCTCGCCTGGTTTTTGATATTCGGCAGGAAATCGCTTTGGGTCTGGTCGGTGAATTTTATCGCCTGAGGATCGCCGTAAACATTAATGTAGTAAGGCTTCAGCAACCCGAGTGCAAAGCCACCTGTAGTCACCCAGTGAATGGAAACACAACCCGGGTCAGGCTTTCCCGCTAGCATTTTCTGGTAGCCAAGACCAAGTTTCAGCGCATAAAAATTATTGATTTTACCGTATTTGTAGGTTCTGCTTCCACCCATAGGGTTCGGCATAGCACTGGTTACTTTCTCTTCCTTAGGGTTGTTTTTCTCAGAAAATTCCAACTCCCAAAACAAGAGGTTATGAAACATATCGGCATGTTTCAGGTCAGGAGTTTTCACATGCCCTCTGTCCATACACACACTCCAGCCATCCGTATTAAGCCGGAATCCACCACTCATTTCATGTACTATTGCCTTAGGGCCCTTCGGCTTCAGGTAACTGAATGCTACTACGGGTTTCACTACCTTTCTCGTGGTGTCAGAAGACAAAACAACGCCCTCTTGCGCTACTGCCTTGCTGCAGCACAACAATAAAACAATTAGTGTTTTGAATAATCTTTCCATAGTACTTTTGCAGAAGGATAGGGTTGATGCAATTTGGTAACGAAAAACAGAAAACTAAATTACAACTTTATCTGGAAAATATTTCATAGATACGTAAATTTAACAAAAAAAACCTCCGATGACTGCAAAAGTTGTTTATACCGGCGACCTGAGAACAGAATGTACCCACATCCGTTCCGGAAATACTATTGAAACCGATGCCCCCGTTGATAACCACGGTAAGGGCGACCGCTTCTCCCCTACCGACCTGGTAGCCACTGCGCTTGCTTCCTGCATCCTCACTACAATCGGTATTCACAAAGCCACCAACGCTATTGATATTGTAGGCGCCTGGTGCGATGTAGAGAAAATAATGGTAGCCAGCCCGCGCAAAATAGGAGAAATAAAAATCCACATCACCTTCCCGGGTGCCGCCGGTTATACCCAGGAGCAAAAAGATGCGCTCATAATGGTAGCAAAAACCTGCCCCGTGATGGAAACGCTCCACCCCGACTGCAAAAAAACACTTTCCTTTAATTGGGACGCCTGATAATAGCCAGCCCTACAGCACATTCCAGGCAGCGCTTGTTGGTGCAATAGTTGTTGTACAGTTGTATCAGCGCCTGCGACTGGGCGGCATTTTCGGCTGCCCAGCCGTGGTCCTTCCACACCGTAAGTATGCTGTTTTTCTCCGCTGGCACCGACTCCAGCAGGTTCAGCGATTGTTCCCTGAGCTCTTCCGTGTGTTGCCGCGATGCATATAAAAATTGAATGGGCGCTATCGTGTTTATGATGATGTTCAAAATAGAATCCCTCCCAAGCGACTTTGGCGCCGGGTGTTCATGCGTTTCGCCAAACCTGAAATGGTCATTCCAGTAGTGGCTTGCCGTAACGTCCAGCAACTGCTCTATTTTGGCAGCATCGTGCGCTTCTATTATCTGGGAAAACAAATGTTCTGATTTGTGTATAAGTGCCGCAAACTGGGGTATCCGCACCGTCGGGAAGTTGGCCGGCCGCATCCTCAGGAATTTCCACAGGTGCACCGGTATCGGTTTTAACTTGTATTTCTGGCTCAGGTATTGGTATTCCTGCTGTAGCTCCCGCGCATATTCTTCATGTATATTGGTATCCAGCATCCCCGCCTGCCCAAATAAAATTGCCTCCAGTTGCATCGGGTTATCTCGGTGCCGCGCCAGCACGTTCAGTGGCACCGACTGCGCCAACATAAGGAACGGAGCGGCATTCGTTTTAAATCCGAAATTCGCTGCGGTGCGCCAGTAGAGCAGGTTTCGCCAGTCTTCTGCACTCTGCTCCAGCATTATATTCCACTCACCCAGTTTCTGTTCCCATCGCTCAGCGAGCAGCCTGCTCAGCCAGCTCTCCTTTGTTTTGGAGCGCACGGCCTCATGCTGCCGCGCACAGGGCAATTTGTCGGGTGTGTGCATCAGCTGCTCATAGTGCCTGAGCACATACAGCGGCACTTGCCCGGTCAGTTCCAGCAGCGGTAGGTCACCCGGAGATGAGGGCGTATCATGTTCAAACACCACATGTAGTATCAGGTTTTGGTAGGCTGCATTACTTTGGTGTCCGTGCTTGTACCAGTCACTCGTTTTAAGGTGCAGCTCAATATTACCTACCAGCAGTGTTGTCCCTATTTTTATCCGCCCTTCCAGAAAATCAGGACCCGCATCCTTGTTCAGCTTGCCCGCCTGTATTACTGAAATTGCTTCACCTGCCACAGTTTTTAACCCTGTGCCAGTGTACAAACTGTGCTGCCATATAAACTGGAACAAAGCTTCCGTCATAAAAATCGGGCGTTTTTTCTCTATTTAAGTTGTTTCACGAGGCATTTATTGTAAGCTTGCGTGCCGCGGCTCTATAACCGAAGAGCAGCTTATTCCTCTATAAAGTTCAGATCTTTTCCGAAAGTTTCTTCCGTGAAAAACACCGCCACAGTACTTATTATCATTACTACTACTCCGGTATAAGCCCCTGCCATTATATAGCCGCAGCCTGGCTTCAGTGTATTAAACAACGCAATAATGAGCGGCAGGGAGCCTCTCACCATATTGGGTACCGTTGTAGCGGCAGTAGCACGCAAGTTAGTGCCAAAATGCTCTGCCGCCATTGTTACAAACAAAGCCCAGAACCCGGTACCAAAACCGAGCAACATACATATGGCATACATGCCATTAACACTGCCGTGCGCCTGTAAGAAATAAAGAACGATGGCAACATTGGTGATGGCATAAAATATATACAATGCTTTTTTTCGGCTCTTGAGCCAGTTACTCACAAAGCCTATCAATAAGTCGCCGATAGATATAGCTACGTACGCCAACATAATTGCCTTCCCCGGAACCACTGTGCCCTGAATGCCAAAATTCTCACCAAACTCTTTTGAAAAAGTGATGAGCACCCCGATCACGTACCACGTAGGCAGCCCAATCAGTATAGCCAGCAGGTACTTTTTAAATCGCTTGCCATTAGTAAGAAACATCAGGATGTTCCCCTTTGAAACGTCAGTCCTTTTAAGGATGTTCTCATACATACCCGACTCAAAAACGCTTACACGCAAAAGCAGCAAACAGAGTCCAAGACCACCACCTACAAAATAACAAATTCTCCAGTCGAAAGAGCGCGCAACATAATAAGCGACCACAGCTCCCGTAAGCCCCACACCAGCAACCACTGAAGTCGCAAGGCCTCTTTTTTCTTTAGAAATCAATTCGCTCACAAGCGTTATACCCGCACCAAGTTCACCCGCAAGGCCAACGCCAGCCACAAAACGGGCTATTGCATACTGGGTCACATTCTGAACAAAGCCATTGGCAATATTTGCCATAGAGTAAAGCACAATAGAACCAAACAGCACACTCAGGCGCCCCTTCTTATCGCCCATCACTCCCCACAGTATACCTCCCAAAAGCAGACCAATCATCTGCACACTTATGATGAATTTCCCATCAGTATCTATCAAGGCGCTGGTAAGCCCCATGCTCTTAAGGCTGTCCACCCTTATAATGCTGAACAACAACAGGTCATAAATGTCTACAAAGTAACCCAACGCGGCTACTATTACAGGAATACTAAGCAGGCCAATCGCCTTCTGTTGCTGGTTAGTCATCTTAGCGAAGTTTAGTGATTAAGCCCCGGTTGTTGGTTTGCTTTTGCCGGTAAACATCTTAAATAGAACTGGGCCTGTGGTCACAAGTATTATGGCAAGCACTATCAATTCCAGGTGCTTGTGCACAAAATCATTCTTACCCAGGAAGAAACCGGTCATTATCATACTTATCACCCAGCTCAGGCAGCCAAGTATGTTGTAAGACATAAATTTCTTTTGGTCCATATCAACCATTCCACCCACAATAGGCGCGAAAGTGCGCACTATAGGCACGAAACGGGCAAAGAATATTGCCATACCACCCTTCTGCTCATAAAAATCGTGTGCCTGCATCAGGTGCTTCTTTTTAAAGATAAAACTGTCCTCCCGCTTCATAAGCAGGTGACCCGATTTACTACCAAACCAGTAACCGACAATATTCCCCAGTATACCCGCTACCGATATCAGCGATATCCAGTAAACAAGATTCAGCACAGGGTTTTCAGTTGGCGAAGGTTTCACTGTGTTAGATATAATCATACCGGTAATAAACAGTAAAGAATCGCCGGGAAGGAAGAAACCAACAAACAATCCGGTTTCAGCAAAAATGATAAACATAACAAAGTAAAGACCACCATGGTCATTTATCCAGTCTGCATTCGTAAAATTCTTGAAAATCTCTAAGATATCGTGCATAATATTAATCGCTATTGGGGGTTCGAAAATAAATAATAATTGTCACAAAGCTAATATTAGATTTAAAATATCACCTTGCAACAGAATAAACATAAATAAAATTAGGATTATTAAGAAGAATGCCTTCTTTTCTTCTTGATCAGGTGCTGTATTTCCCTTATACATATTGAAAAATACCACAAAGCAATCGCCACATTAAAAACCAACAGCGTTGAATCAATAACGGAAATAGTCGAGTACCCCTTTCCTACTATTACTTTATAAGAAATCTCTTTCATTTTCCCTTCCACTATTCGGTGAGCAATCCAGGAATTTGCCACAATCCACCCAACAATAGCAAGAAAAGAAAGGTAACGTTCGGTCTTTAACTTTTTAGAGAAACGAATGAAGAAGTTGTATATAGAACTGATAAATTGCAAATACATAATCAGCTTCATGTAGGTATGCTCCTTATGCCCCTTCTGATCAAAAAACCAAAACAAGCACACCAAAATAATACTCTGCAAAAGCGGGTCGATCGTTTTGATAATCTTAGTAAACTCTACTGGATTTTTCTTCCGTGCCATTTTGAAATTTGTCCGCTAAAGTATCATTTTTTTGAATTCTATTCACTAAAATCAGCTGTTAACCATAAATTTACAGTATGAAAGCAATGCTATTTTCAGCTGGTTTGGGTACCCGCCTTAAACCTTTTACCGACAATGCCCCCAAAGCACTTGCAAAAGTGGGCGACAAAACCTTGCTGGAACGAAACATACTGTACCTCAGGAAGTTCGGAATTTGCGATATCATTATTAATGTACACCACTTCGCTGATATGATTATAGATTGTATCGCGCAGAATAATGGATTTGGCAGCAACATTACAATATCTGACGAACGCGAATATGTACTCGAAACTGGCGGTGGACTTAAAAAAGCCAATTGGTACTTCGAAGGGGAAAAGGAATACATTGCAATGAATGTTGATGTACTGACAGACTTAAATCTTTACAATTTCATTAACTATCACCAAAGTCAAAAAAGCAGCTGCTCCCTCGCTGTAATGAAGCGTGATTCGTCCCGCCAGCTTATGTTCAACAACCAAATGACCCTCTGCGGGTGGCAAAACCTGCAAACCGGAGAACAAAAGATAGCACGAACAGAAACGCCAACACACAATTTTGCCTTTTCCGGCATACAAATCACATCGAACAAAATTTGGGAAAACGCCCCTTTTGATGGCAAATTCTCGCTGATAGATTTATACCTCCACGTGGCCAAACACAACGAAATCAAAGGCTATGACCACTCGGGCGGCATCTTCATAGACGTAGGAAAACCTGAGAGCCTGCAAAAAGCAACGGGAATATTTCAATAGTATAATAACAATACCGCTTTCAGCATAAAAAGGTGGAGAACGGCAGTGCTAATTAATATTTATCTTCTCTCCGTAAAACTTGGCCTGCTTGTTCATAAGCAGGTCAAGCATCATTTTCACTCTGGCCATACGTTCCCTTATAGTCACCTCCCAGAATTTATCACCATCTGCTGCATTGTAAGCTACGCAACCCAGTTTCTTATGATTGGCAATATACAAAGCCCGCTCGTTATGAAATTGCTGGGATATAATAGTAAAATGGTCTTGCCCGAAAATATCCCTGCACCTTAATATACTGTCCAGCGTCCTGAAACCGGCATTGTCCATTATAATATGACTTTCAGGCACCCCCCGGGCTATCAGATCTTCCTTCATCAGTTTCGGTTCATTATAATACTGTGTACCATTGTCACCACTCACTATTATCACGTCCACTTTCCCCGCCATATAAAGTGCCACTGCCGCATCAATTCGGTTCTGGTAATATGGATTGACGATCATTTTGGCCTTGTCCATAAATTTTGATGTACCCAGTAGCAGCCCAACTTTGTTCTTAGGTATTAAATTTACGTTACTATAAATTTCGGAAGCAGTTTCTGACTTTACAATATATTCTATAGTGCAAATAGTTAATACCAGCGCCGACCAAACCACTATTCCTAAAATCTTCCAAAATTTAAGCGACATATTTCATTTTTAAAGAGGGCAAGATACTCATTCCATTATAAATATTCAATTGAAAAATGCACGATAGCTAAAACACGTAAATGAAACCTTAATATCAGTGCTCTTTCATCAAATTAAATAAACATATCATTACAATAGTTTTCCGTTTCCCTTATGGTTTTTCAAGTCAAACGACTATATTTGCACACTTCAATCTTTTAACAATTTATATCAGAGTATGAATCTTTTCTACCTCGTACCGGGATTTGGTGTCCTGGCACTACTTTACACATTTGTCAAAAGCGCTTGGGTTACCAAGCAAGACGCCGGCAACGACCGGATGAAAGAAATCGCGGCATACATTGCTGAAGGCGCTATGGCCTTCCTGAAAGCTGAGTACAAGGTGCTCACCTACTTCGTTATTATCGCCGGTATTCTATTGGCGCTAATGGGTTCCAGCAGTGCCAATTCCAGCTGGATGATTTCTATCGCTTTTGTTATTGGTGCCTTCTTTAGTGCGCTTGCCGGTTTCATAGGTATGCGCATAGCTACAAAAGCAAATGTGCGTACCGCTCATGCTGCCCGCACAAGCTTAAGCAAAGCGCTCGCTGTTTCTTTCGGCGGTGGCTCTGTTATGGGTCTCGGTGTGGCTGGTCTGGCTGTACTCGGGCTTGGTAGTTTATTCCTTGTCTTAAAAATGATTTTCGCTCCTAACGCTGCCGTTGACAGTGCAGAAATGGAGAAAGTGATAGAAGTACTTACCGGCTTCTCCCTCGGTGCCGAAAGCATCGCACTTTTCGCCCGTGTTGGTGGTGGCATATATACTAAAGCTGCCGACGTAGGCGCTGACCTTGTAGGTAAAGTAGAAGCAGGCATCCCAGAAGATGACCCACGTAACCCGGCTACTATTGCCGATAACGTAGGTGATAACGTAGGTGACGTAGCCGGTATGGGTGCCGATTTGTTCGGTTCTTATGTAGCTACTGTACTTGCAACTATGGTTCTTGGCAGGGAAACAAGCTCAGCCGGCGATGCTTTCGGCGGCATGGCTCCCATCCTTTTACCAATGCTTATTGCAGGTGTAGGTATTATTTTATCTATGATAGGCACACTGTTCGTTCGTATTTCTGATACTGCGGGTGTAAGCACCGGTGCTGTGCAGAGAGCGCTCAACATGGGTAACTATGGTTCTATCGTTCTTACTGCTATCGCATGTTTCTTCCTTGTCAATTACATCTTACCAGAAACAATGACCCTCCGCACACATGAGTTCACCCGCAACGGTGTTTTCTATGCTATCCTTGTAGGTCTTGGTGTGGGTACATTAATGAGTATGATTACAGAATATTACACAGCTATGGGTAAACGCCCTGTGTTGAGTATCATTCGCCAGTCAGCAACCGGTGGTGCAACTAACATTATCGGTGGTCTTGCAGTAGGTATGGAAAGTACTTTCCTTCCTATTCTGGTACTCGCAGGTGGTATTTATGCTGCTCACGCTTGTGCTGGTCTTTATGGTGTGGCTATCGCTGCTGCCGGTATGATGGCAACTACAGCTATGCAGCTCGCAATCGATGCATTCGGTCCTATTGCAGATAATGCTGGTGGTATCGCTGAAATGAGCGAATTACCTAAAGAAGTTCGTGAAAAAACTGACGTTCT
>CAILMA010000610.1 GCA_903835145.1 uncultured Bacteroidota bacterium | reverse complement strand
TTGGCATATGGTGTTAATTCACCTTCTCCTACTATTCCGGCAAATTCAATTTTGATGTTTGACGTTGAAGTTACTGATGTAGCTGGTGATGCAAAAAAATAATTGAATAAAGATGTTGTTTGCTCAATAGCGTTGGGAAACCGATGTTATTGAGTTTTGACAATAATTTTGAACGATAAAAAACTACAGAAATGAACAAGTTAGGTCTGGTAACGCTTGTCCTCGCAGGAAGCACATTGTGCCATAGTTTATCTGCTGTTGGTCAGCAAAAGAAGGCTGCACCCTCCGCTAAGCCCAAAGCAAAACCAGCTGCGAAGGCTGAATCAGGGTATACTAAGATTCAGGCAATTGAATACAAATTGGTGCGTGACGTACCGGGTAAAAATGCAGAATTGGGTGATTTAGTTGAATTTCACATTCTACTTAAATGCGATACCACGGTTTTGGGTGATTCCCGCAAGCAACAGGCTGGAAAACCAGCTATGATGCCTCTTCAGGCTACAACAAACTCTACCGATTGGCAGCAGGTATTGACTCATATGTCAGCCGGCGATAGCGCTATAATAAGGGTTCCTTGTGATAGCATTCTTAAAACCATTCCGAAAGACAACAAGCAGCCGTTGCCAGCTTGGCTGAAGAAAGGCAATAAGATTATGATAAATCTTGCGGTCGTTTCTGTTAAAACTAAGGCTGAGTACGATAAAGAACAGCTTGAAAAGTCAGCAGGGCTTATGGCAGAGCAGGACAAAAAGCTTCAGGATTATTTTACAAAAAATAATGTGAAGCCGATGAAAACCTCTACTGGCATGTACTACATCATTAAGAAAGAAGGTTCCGGACCAGCAATAGAAAAAGGCCAGAAAGTCAATATGAACTACACTGGTAAGTTGCTTGATGGCACTACTTTCGACTCTAATGTTGATTCTAATTTTCATCACGTTCAGCCATTCTCTTTCCAGGCTGGTGCTGGTCAGGTGATACCAGGTTGGGATGAAGGTGTGTTGTTGCTGAAAAAAGGAACAAAAGCTACTTTTTACATTCCTTCTCCACTTGCTTACGGACCAAGAGCTCAGGGACTTATTCCTTCTGATTCTATCCTGATGTTTGATGTGGAAGTAGTTGATGTAGAAGCAAAACAATAGTATTTTTTTGAACGTCCTTAATCGGAACATTTCAGATATTTGTCCCACATTTTTTCTATAAAGTGTGGGACAATTTTTAAGTAGCATACTTCCCGCTTCGGGAGGGCCAACATTATAATCAATCTTAATCAATGAGAAAAGGTGCCCTTATATTATTATTGACTGCTGCGTCGGTTTCCGGAGGTGTGAGCTCAAGCGCTCAGACTTCTGTTACCAGGGATGGTTTCACGCATCTCGAAAGCGGGCTTGAATACAAGATACTAAAGAATGGTGACGGAAAACGGCACCCGCAGGTAGGCGACCATCTGGATATGAACGTAAGGGTGCACGTGCGCGATTCAGTTATTTTCGACTCCCGCCAGCTCAACAACAACCGGCCTGTACCGTTTCAAGTGCAGCCACCTTCATTTAAAGGGGACTTTATTGAGGGTTTGATGTTGATGTCAAGCGGTGATAGTGCGGCTTTGCGGCTACCAGTTGACTCCATAATCAGGCAGGGCAAGCAATTGATGCCGGGTATGAAGGCTGGTGACATGCTTGAATATGACGTGTCTTTAATGTCTGTGCTCAGCGACACCGATTATAAGAAAGATCAGGCCGAGAAGGCTGGTCTGCAGAATGCGATTGATATGGCTATACTACAAGAGTATTTTAAGAAAAACCACATTACCGCACAAAGCACAAAAAATGGCTTGTATTACAAAATAACCAAGCCGGGTAAGGGCAAGAATGCAAAGGCTGGTGATATCGTGAGTGTGAACTATACCGGTAAGTTTATGGACGGAAATGCCTTCGATTCAAATACCGACTCAAGCTTCAAACATCCGGAACCCTACCAGTTTACGCTCGGAAAAGGTGCTGTAATACATGGCTGGGATGAAGGCATCGAACTTTTAAACAAAGGTGCAAAAGCAACTTTATATGTGCCGTCGAGAATGGCCTACGGCATGCAGGGCAATTCAAATATCCCGCCGAATGCTATCCTTATATTTGATGTGGAATTAGTTAATGTCACCAATCAGGGTGATATCGATGAAAAATTGATTAAAAACTACATCGCGAAAAATAAAATAAAAGCTAAAAAGACGCCGTCCGGATTATATTATGCCGTTACCAAGGAAGGTAAGGGCGCAACTCCTGCTAAGGGCAATAAAGTGTCAGTTAACTATACGGGTATGTTGCTTGATGGCAAGAAGTTCGATACCAATACAGACACTACATTTCATCATATGCAGCCGCTGGAGTTCCCTATCGGGCAAGGTTCGGTAATTAAAGGCTGGGATGAAGGCATAAGTCTGCTGAAAGCAGGAAGCAAGGCCAAACTTTTGATACCATCAAATCTTGGTTACGGCACACGTGGGCAACAAGGTGCTGGCATCTCACCGAACACTGTGCTTTTATTTGATGTAGAGTTACTTGATATTAAGAAATAATGAAAACGAAATATTTAATGCCACTTTTTATAGTATGGTACCTGCTCCAAGCAGGTACCATACTTGCTTATACTCACGCCGATACGCTCAGAGGGAGCAATGGCCGCGGCAGGGTATGGTGGGACCTCCAACATTATGACCTCACAGTTCAGTTCTTTCCTGATGGATACATCGTAGGTGAAAATAAGATTCATTTCACTATAACCTCTGTGCCCTGCGATAGCCTGCAGCTTGACCTCGATACTACGATGCACATCGTCAGGATGCAGCTTGAAACCGGGGAGAACCTTGATGTGTCTACAGAAGGTAAAGTAGTATGGGTTAAATATCCTTTTCACACATTTAGTGCCGGCAGCCAACATGAGATTACCGTGAATTACTCAGGCACTCCACGAAAGGCTGTTAATCCACCCTGGGATGGTGGCTTTAGCCAATTAAAGGATAAAAATGGTAAGCCATGGCTCTCAGTTTCTTGCCAAGGGCTCGGCGCCAGCGTTTGGTGGCCCTGTAAAGATATGCAGTGGGATGAACCAGATAGCGGCATCGATCTGCATTTTGCATTGCGGGGGTTTAAAGAAATGAAGGATAGCCTTGCCATAGTCAGCAACGGGCGTTTTTTGGGCGTGGATACGCGCGACGTGGAGCAAAACAGCAGCGCGCCATCGGAAAACTTAAAATTCTGGCACTGGCAGGTAAAGAACCCCATTAATAATTATGATGTCACTTTCTATATTGGAGATTATGTTCATTGGCATGATACGCTGACTGGTGAAAAGGGGCTTCTTGATCTTGATTTTTGGGCCTTGCGATATAATGAAGTGAAGGCACGAATACAATTTGCTGTGGTAAAACAAATGGTTCATTGCTTTGAATACTGGATGGGACCATATCCGTTCTATGAAGATGGTTACAAGCTTGTAGAGGCACCGTACCTGGGCATGGAGCATCAGAGTGCTATAGCTTATGGCAACGACTACAAAATGGGCTACATGGGCTTCGATCGCACCTATACAGGGGTGGGAATGAATTTTGACTATATCATAGTTCATGAAAGTGGCCACGAGTGGTTTGGCAATAACATTACCGCCAAAGACATAGCTGACAACTGGATTCATGAAGGAATAACGACCTATTCTGAAACCCTTTTTACTGAATGCATGCTTGGCAAAGAGAAAGCCGACCAATACAATGTAGGCGAATGGCGCAACATAGAGAATGACAAACCAATAATAGGGACGTATGGCGTAAATACGGAAGGATCGAACGACATGTACGACAAAGGAACGGCAATGATGCACATGATAAGAATATTGACTAAAGATGATGAAAAGTTCAGGCAGATGCTGCGCGGCTTAACGAGCGAATACTATCATAAAACGGTGACTACGCAGGAAATTGAAAGCTATATTCAGGACCATACTGGTGTGGAATTGAAGGCGTTTTTCAATCAGTACCTGAGGTCAAATGTGGTGCCGGAAGTGGAATATTATATTGCTGATCGTAAACTGCATTATCGTTTTGATAATGTGGTTCCCGGGTTTTCGCTACCCATACCTGTTGCTTCAAGTAACAAGCACGCGTTGCTCAATATCACCAGCGATTGGCAGACGATATCGTTTAAAAAAAGCTACAACTTAAAGTTCTCGAAAGATTTTCTAATTAAAGTGAAGTAGTAGACTCTGCCTTTTGTGTAAAAAACGACATGCGTGTTTTATATCGTCAAAATTTAACGGCACTAACATTGGTTGTCTTTGCTTTAAGAATAATTATTAATTTTGCTGCGATACTGGTATGAAACGAACCCTCCGATTCCTTGCTTTATTGTTGGTTTTATCAGCTATGTCTGGCTACCTCATGTCTCAAATGTCATGGATAGGACGTATAGGCATTAATCTGCT
>CAILMA010000609.1 GCA_903835145.1 uncultured Bacteroidota bacterium | reverse complement strand
CGTGCAGTAAATACTTCAGTTCCTTTTATGTTCAAATCAATCTTTTCAGACTGGAAATCAGAATGATCACCTATTGCTTTAAGGCGCACCTGTTTCAATTGAAGGATGATTTCAGTCACGTCTTCCAAAACACCTTTCAGTGTAGCAAATTCATGATCTGCACCCGGAATCCTGATGGCAGTAATCGCATAACCTTCGAGAGAAGAAAGTAAAACGCGACGTAAAGCATTACCGATGGTAACACCATAGCCCGGTTCGAGGGGGCGGAATTCAAACTGCGCTTCGAAATCAGTAGTTTTCTGAAGAGCTATCTTATCCGGCTTCTGAAAATTCAATATGGCCATATTGACTTATTATTTGTGATTTTTTGATTAAACTTAAATTAAGCTTACAGGTGGTGCAGCAAAGGAAAATCGATGGTGACGTTCTTTACCGTCCGGGAGCTGAAATCTTACTAAAAAAATGAACTGGTATTTAAACAAATTCAACTCCTGCGTGTACAGGAGTTGAATCATATATTACTTAGAATACAATTCTACGATCAGCTGTTCCTTAATGTTTTCAGGAACTGATTCACGTTCCGGATGTGCAATGTAAGTACCTTTCAGGTCTTTTTCATTCCAATCCAGCCAGTTGATTTTCGGGTTTTTACCACGAATAAAACCGAGTACTGTCTGATTTACTTTGCTTTTTGGTTTCAGTTCAATAACGTCACCTGGTTTCAGGCAATAAGAAGGTATGTTTACCAACTCACCGTTAACCATGATATGCTGATGAGATACTAACTGACGAGCTGCAGGGCGAGTAGGAGAAATGCCTAAACGGTATACAGTATTGTCAAGACGTGCTTCGAGGAGCTTAATAAGGTTTTCGCCGGTTGCACCTTTAAGACGCGCAGCCTCAACGTAAGTGTTAGCGAATTGTTTTTCGAGCAAGCCGTAAGTGTACTTTGCTTTTTGTTTTTCCTTCAGCTGCACAGAATACTCGCTCGCTGTTTTGCGCTTGCGGTTAGGTCCGTGCTGACCTGGAGGATTACTGTTTTTCTGGAGGCTTTTGCCTGATCCAAGGATTGGTTCCCCGAATATGCGGCAAATCCTGTTTTTTGGTCCTGTGTAACGTGCCATGACGATTTTTGTTTAGCTGCTCCGTCTCCTTTAAAAATCGTAAAACCCGATCCGAAACAGCACTTTTTAATTGTTAATTGTGATTACTAAAGATATTAGAAATACCTGCTGACCCGGGGGACAGCAGGTAGCTATATATTATACTCTACGTTTTTTAGGAGGGCGACAACCATTATGCGGCAAAGGCGTTACGTCCTTGATAGACACAACTTCGATACCTGAGTTGTTCAAAGACCTGATAGCACCTTCACGGCCTGAACCTGGTCCTTTTACATAAACATCTGCTTTTTTCATGCCAGCGTCGGTAGCTACTTTAGCACAATCCTGAGCGGCTGTCTGAGCTGCGTAAGGAGTGTTCTTTTTAGAACCACGGAAGCCCATTTTACCAGCAGAAGACCAGGAGATAACCTGACCAGACTTATTGGTAATGCTGATGATGATGTTGTTGAATGTAGCATTGATGTGTACATCTCCGTGTACATCCACCTTTACTATGCGCTTTTTAGCGACTGTCTTTGCAGATGCCTGCTGAACTTTTGCCATTTTTTGACTAAAATAAGGTAATCAATTAATAAATAAACCGGCAAGAACCGGTTGCGTACCACTCCTATCCTGCGCAGCAGGCAGTTTCCGGCAGTGGCACTGTTACTATTTCTTCGCTGCTTTCTTTTTACCTGCAACAGTTTTGCGCTTACCTTTACGGGTACGGCTGTTGGTACGGGTACGTTGGCCACGTAAAGGAAGACCTTTACGGTGACGAACACCACGATAACAAGCGATATCCATAAGGCGCTTAATGTTCATCTGCACTTCCGAGCGCAGTTGGCCTTCCACTTTAAATTCAGTGTTGATTATGTTACGGATGGCGGTTTGTTCGTCATCGTTCCATTCAGCAGCCTTTTTATCATAATGGATACTTGCTTTATCCAGAATATATTGCGAGGTGCTTTTGCCAATACCGTAAATATAAGTGAGCGCTATCTCACCACGTTTATTTTTCGGAAGATCTAT
>CAILMA010000608.1 GCA_903835145.1 uncultured Bacteroidota bacterium | reverse complement strand
TCTACCGCTCCGGGCTTTATCACTTGCGTTGGTACAATGATAGACTTCACTGCTACACCTACAAATGGTGGCACTATGCCATCATATGCATGGAGTGTGGATGGTGTGAGTGCTGGCACAGGTGCTACACACAGCTATATCCCAACCAATGGCGATACAGTCTCTGTAGTGTTAACAAGTAACTTCCCTTGCGTATCTACTCCTACTGCAACCAATTCTGTTTTGATGACTGTAGAGCCTGTTACTTACCCGGTTGGTAATGTTACTGTGTCTCCTGGTACTATCATCGCTCCTGGTCACTCTGCAACGTTCACTTGTTCTATCACAAGCGGTGGTGGTTCTACTCCTACTTACCAATGGACAAAGAATGGTGCTGCGATATCTGGCGAAACTAACTCAACACTTACGACAAGTGCGTTATACAGTGGCGATGTTATTTGCTGTACAGTAACTAACAACGACCCATGTAGCGGTTCTACTAACTTTAACTGCATCACAATCACCATTGGTACAAACGTTGGTGTTCAGAACCTGAACCAAAACAATGCAGATGTAACTGTTATGCCAAACCCGAACAAAGGATCTTTCACAATCTCTGGTTCACTTGGTATAGCTGATGATGAAAAAGTATCAGTTGAAGTTACAGACATGCTTGGTCAGGTTGTTTACAGCAGCAGCTTTATCAGTAAAAATGGTGAGGTTAACGAACCAATCACTATGAATGGTAAACTTGCAAATGGTATGTACTTGATCAACGTTAAGTCAGAACATTTTGGTAAAGTGTTCCATTTTGTTATCGAGCAATAGTATTTAATTCTTAATATTGAAGCGCCCGTACTTGAAAAAAGTACGGGCGCTTTCCTTTAATGGCCTTGGTGGTTTGGTGCTCCTTTCTGGCTGAGAATCGCATGTTCTGGCAAGGTGGACTTTGCTAATGTTCTTAGGTAGCCTGTAGAAGCGGGATTGGGTTAGCTACTTTCCCGTCCCTGTGCCTGAAGTAAATTTATTGTAGGGTAAGCAGTAGCATTATTAGGTCCGTTTATTTCTGTGTTAGGATGTATAAGACGGAAGCAGTAAAATATTGACAAACAGCCCTGCGCGGACGATTTGAGGCTTTAGTCTATTGCTGCCAGTAGGTTAGTCATCGGTTTTTCATGCAGATTAAGTTATCGGCAACTGAGATAGCGTGTAGGGTTATTCCCCGGCTATTTTGGCTGGCGATGAGCAATTGTTGTTGGACAATTCGGTTTACAATGCCTTAAGCGTCGTTTTTACCCTATTGTTTGCGCGCAAAAGCACTTTTATCTTGCTCCGACCAGGTGCCGATAAAGTATCTCGTTAATTATATGGGGAGACGTCGCCAATGACCACCTAAAATTTTTAAATTGAACGGTTTTCCGCATCGCCGCATTCAAAAAGCTGGGCTGTCGCGCTTATCAGGCAAAAAAATAACGCCCGAGTTCTTGGCTCCGGCGTTAAAATATTGATTGGATTATTTTTTTGGTTTACTCCCACTTGAAAAGTCGGCCAGCAAGTATATAAATAACAATGCCCCAGATACAAAGCACTAAAATGTCGGTACGAACTACCCAAAGGCTTGCCCCGTCAAACGATATCTTACGGAGGGCATCGTTAAGGTAGGTGAGTGGTAGCGCTCTGCAAAATGGTTGCAGCCATTTAGGGAAATTATCAATAGAGAAGAAGGTGCCGGCAAGTAAGAACTGGGGTAGGGTGATGAGATTGGAGAATGGTGGTATTGCCGATTCGCTTTTTGCAAGCGCACTGATGATAAAACCAAAGCCCATGAATACCAACAACCCAAGACCACACATAAAAAGCATTTCAAGGAAGGTTATAACGCCATTGGCTAAGGTGAATCCGAATGCGAAGTGTCCGAGCAATATAATGATTATAGAACCAATGATCTGAAACAGCATGCGCGCGATACCTTCGCTGATTACAATAACCTGCCTGCGCACCGGGGTTGCAAAAAATCGCTTTAAAACAAGTGTCTGGCGGAGATTGAAAAAGACGAATGCAGTACCAAATACGCCTGATGCAAGCAAAGAAAAACTAAGTTGGCCGGGCAAAATAAAATCAATCGTCTTATACTCTCTTATTTCAGCCACCTCGGCTTCAATTTTTACAATATCGTCCTGGTGTTTTTTAATTTCGGGGTCCATCTGTTGCGCAACGGCGGCCAAGACCTGCTCCAATTGTTTGGCTTTCCCTATTTCGCTGGATGCTTCGTTGAGCACTATGGTATAGGATGGCTTAGTTCCATCAGGGGCCTTTACAACCTTTATTGTTGCTACAATATCTCCTTGTTTCAGTAGTTTGTTTACCCCGCCACTGTCGTGCGTGTCCGTCCATTTCAACACCGGCACTTTTTGCAGCACTGCGAAGAGTTGGTTTGTCGTATCGCAACCCGGTGCAACCCCAACGCGGATGTGGAAACTCGAATCGTTGCCGAGGAACCCGAATACAAGGATGAATATTAACGGGAATGCTATCGTAAATATAATAGCCGACGGACTCTTAACTATAGCCTGAAGGCTCGCTTTTATTAGTGCGCGCATAGCACGCATATTGCTGTAGGTAGCCATGTCTTTTTTCTGGAATTGGCTCAAAGGTAAGCAACTTTATGGTCTGTGTTTTGTAAGAATGACCCTATGGGATGACATCGTTTTTTGCACATTAATTTGAGGCGTTATTGATTGAGATTGTGATGTTCCAAATTTAGACACGATAGGTCGATACAAGGCTAAAAAAGAGCGAAAGCCACTTAGCTTGTCACTTTGGTTCTTTCGCTCTTTTAAATCAGCACCGAGGAATTGTCATAGTTCGAACTATTTTATTGGAGGTTGAAAGCACCTGAGACTTTTTGAGCTCAGAAATCTGAACAAGAATTTCACCAGATTTTGCTCAAGCAGCATTACAAGATTAATATTTTGTAATTTTCGCCAACAAGTGAAAAACAAACAAAATGCTTTTTAAAAGAACCTTTTTCTTCGTTGTATTACTTCTTTCTTCGTCGTTTTTAACTGCTCAAAAAATGCCGGAAAATGGATGGCATCTCAAGGACTTTTCCACCGATGGCTATTATGGAATCAGCCTGGGGCGAGCATATACGTTTTTGCGAGAAAAAGGAATTAAGCCCCATTCAATTACCGTAGGAGTACTCGATACTGGCATCGATACCGCCCATGAGGATTTGACATCTGTCCTTTGGCAGAACCGGTCTGAGATTGGCGGGAATAGATTGGATGATGATAATAATGGCTATGTGGACGATCTACATGGTTGGAATTTTCTTGGTGGTGCATCCGGAAATGTGATGGTTACAACCAGCGAATGGGCAAGAGTGTACTGGCGGTATAAGGCAGAGTTCGATGGCAAGTCGATAGATACAAATTCGCTAAGCCAAGTTCAAAAATATGAGTATGCGCTTTGGCTGAAAGCAAGAAGTGGAGTCGTGGGTACTGGTCCCTCAAAAGGCAGATTGGATACGATGAGGAACTATATCAGCAATGTTGTTTTTTGCGATAGCGTCCTGCAAATTTTAATGCACAAACCCGTTTATGACAAGACAGCACTCGATAATTGGAAGCCAACTTTGAAGGGTGAGATTGAATTTAAAGAGTTTATGTTGGATGCTTTCGAAAAATTCGAAGTAAAGGAGTTGAAAAACACCACTATAACAAAGGAACTGGGGAACTATATTGCCGGTGAAGAACTAAAGGCAAAAAGCGAAAAAGAAGCCCCTGTGGACAATAGACGAACGCTAACGGGCAACGATGAAACTGACCCGGGTACGTTAAGATATGGCAACAATAATATTGGGGCCGGAAACACGGTTCACGGCACCCATGTGGCCGGTATCATTGGAGCAGCGCGTAACAATGGAAAAGGCATCGATGGTATTGCAGATGCAGTATACTTAATGTCCGTCCGTTGCACAGCCGATGGAGACGAATATGATAAGGATATTGCTGCCTCCATTCGTTACGCCGTTGACAATGGCGCTAAAGTGATCAATATGAGTTTCGGTAAAAGTCTTAGTCCCGACAAAATGATGATAGATAACGCTGTACGGTATGCTATGCGCAAAGATGTATTGATCGTACAAGGCTCAGGTAATAGCAGTAGGGATATAAACGGGTTCGATAACTTTCCTAACCCTCGTTTTCTGTTTTCTGATTCTGTTGCCTCGAATTGGATTACCGTTGGCGCAAGCGACTGCAATGGTTATCCGGCTGCGTTTAGCAATTATGGCAACAAAACAGTTGATCTTTTTGCTC
>CAILMA010000607.1 GCA_903835145.1 uncultured Bacteroidota bacterium | reverse complement strand
AAGGCAATGATTAATATTATTCAGGGTTTTAGTAACTCTCTCTCCGACTCTGTAAAAGCAGCCGCCAAGGTTGTTACCATCATCATAAAAGATGTGCGAGAAGAGGGTGACAAGGCCACCGTTACGTTTGTAGCGTCTAACGACACAGCCCATCAGCAGCCAGCCCTCAAATTGCTGAAGCAAAATGAGAAATGGCTGGTACAGTTTACAAAGGCTGATTTCAAACCGGCTGATGACGCTAAGGAAAACGGAGCAACGATAACACCTGACGTTTCTATTACCCCGGGTGCCCCGCAGCCCGCAGCCGATGCCACAATGACGCCGGATACTACCAAGCAACAATAGTACATGTTATACAATGATCAATAAGGCTCCTGATTGCTGGCAATCAGGGGCCTTATTTGTTTAGCCCTTCGGTGCAACAGCTGCACCGCCATTACCTGCAGGCAGCCAGAAATATTACGTTTTGGTTTGACTTTAGTCTTTTTACACCTTACTTTCGCTTTATCTTCCAACGGAAGCTGTTAACCGAAAACTGCATATTATGGCATTAAATTATGTATGGGTGGCTTTCCTTGTTATCGGCTTTGTAGTTGGTGTGTTTAAAGCAGTCCTATTTGGCCAGAGTGCATTGCTTTCTGATATGATGACAGCGCTTTTCGACGCTGCAAAGAACGGCTTCGAAATTTCTATAGGGCTTGCAGGTATCATGAGTCTTTGGCTGGGCATTATGAAAATTGGTGAAAAGGCCGGCGTGATACAAGTATTTGCCAGGGCAGTTTCGCCATTGTTCCGAGTTTTGTTTAAGGGAGTGCCTGACGATAGCCCGGCATACGGTAGTGTAATGATGAACCTCTCTGCCAATATGCTTGGTCTTGATAACGCTGCCACGCCATTAGGGCTTAAAGCAATGAACGAGCTACAAGAGCTCAACCTGGTTAAAACAGAGGCTTCAAATGCACAAATTATGTTTTTGGTGCTCAATACGGCCGGTATTACCCTGATACCAACTTCTGTAATCGCAATGCGGCAGACAATTGCACTGGAGCAGCATATTGTGGGTTTCAATGCTGCCGATATCTTTTTGCCTACGCTTATCACCACATTTATTGCTTTTATTTCCGGTATCCTTGTTGTAGCAGCCTACCAAAAGATTAATATTTTCAAGCTGCCGGTGCTATTGTTTATAGGGGGCTTTTGTGGGCTCATTGCGCTATTACACTATTCTCTTTCTCAACTACCTGCCGATAAAATGAACCAGACCATAGGTGCTATAGGCAGTGGTGTGATATTGAGCATCATCATCCTTTTTGTGACAGCAGGCGCATTGAAAAAACAGAATGTTTATGATCATTTTATAGAGGGGGCTAAGGAGGGTTTCAACGTTTCTGTTCGTATTATACCCTACCTCATTGCTATGCTGGCCGGTATAAGCATTTTCAGAGCTTCGGGTTGTATGGATTTTCTGGTGCAGGGTATTGCAGGTATTGTAAGCTTTTGTGGCCTGAATACAGACTTTGTCCCCACATTGCCCATTGCATTTATGAAGCCACTGAGTGGCAGCGGTGCCCGTGGCCTTATGGTCGATGTTATGCGCCATTATGGTGTTGCCTCCTTCCAGGGTAAGGTAGCTGCCATAATACAAGGCTCAACAGAAACAACGTTTTATGTTATTGCCGTGTATTTTGGTAGTGTGCAGATAAAAAATACCCGGCATGCGCTGGCATGCGGGCTTATAGCCGATACTATAGGGTTAGTTGCGGCTATAATTGTAGGCTATATCTTTTTCTGGCATAAATAGCATTGGTAGTGCGGTCTGGCTTTCCCTACCGCAGCAGGAACTCTTCTACATTATCGGGCGATATTACCTTGTTCACAGAATTTGGGTAGTTTTCAGTAAAGGTTTGGGAGAAACGGACTTTCTGTGTCTTGCCCCACTTGAATTCATATGCGTTCAGCTCATCTCCATGTTCTTCTATAAGGTCAATTTCCTGTTGTTGGGTGGTGCGCCAAAAGTGTAGTTTGGTATCTATACCCTTATTGCGGAGGTATTTTAGCCTTTCTGCTATGAGGAAGTTTTCCCACAATGCACCGGCGTCGGTTCTTGAGGTGAGTGGTTTAAAATTGTTGATGATTGCATTTCTGATACCGCAGTCATAGAAAAATACCTTTTTACCTTTTTTTATCTCATTCCTTACGTTGCGGTTAAGCGCTGGCAGCCGGAAGAGTACAAAAGCTTTTTCTAAAAGATCTATGTACTTGTCCACTGTTTTTCCGTCGCTGCCTATCTGTTGGGCTATTTCCTGGTAACTTACTTCACTCCCTACCTGCAATGCGAGGGCCTTAAGTAGTTTTTCAAGTATCAATGGCTTTTTTATCTGCTCCAGCATGAGCAGGTCCTTGTATAGGTAGCTATCAGCCAGCAGTTTAAGCAGTTCTTTTTCGTCTCCTGATTTGGTTACTATTTCGGGGTAGTAACCATATATCATCCGGTTTTCAATGAGGCGTTTTTCCTGCAGCAGTCCGTGGTGGGCTACCATTTCTCCAAAACTTAGCGGATACAGCATGAATTCATACTTCCTTCCGGTAAGTGGTTCATTCACCTGACTGGAGAGTTCGAACGCCGACGAACCGGTTGCTATTACCTGAACGTCCTTTATCTGATCAGTGAATAGCTTTAGGGTGAGGCCTATATTTATGACGCGTTGCGCCTCATCTATAAATACAATCTTCTTATTGCCGGTAAGGGCTTTCAATTTTGTAGCAGATGTGTTTGTGAGTACTTCTCTCACGTCGGCATCATCTCCGTTCAGGTAAAGCCACTCTTTTTCCTGCTCTTGCAGCATAGTTTCAATCAGTGTGGACTTTCCACATTGTCTTGAGCCAAATATTAATATTGCCTTGCCTTTGAATAACCTATTGTGAATTGCTTGCTCTAAGGTCCGTTTTACCATCGATTACGGGTTGATTTCTGAATAAATTGTAATCTAATCCTGCAAAAGTATAATAATTTCGGAATACAATCCCTGAAAACTATAATATTCTCGGATTGAAATCCTGTAAAACCATAATAATTTCGGAATACAATCCCTCAAAATTATAATATTCTCGGATTACAATCCTGTAAAACCATAATAATTTCGGAATGTAATCCCTCAAAATTATAATATTATTGGATTACAATCCTGTAAAACCATAATATTCTCGGATTTGGTTCCGAAAAAACCATACTGAAACCGGATATCGGGCTTCAATATTTTGAAGAGGTGTGTATGTTTTATGTTGTAGCAGCAGAAAAGAAGTGTAGTGCTCAGTATAGTTCAGTCCAGTTCTTCAGCATTTGGAGACCGTGAGGGGTGCCAATAGATTCCGGATGAAATTGAAGACCAACACAAGGGAAGCGCTGATGTGCTATTGCCATAATTTCATCATCACCTGTCCAGGCCAATACTTCGAGCCCGGTATCAGCTTTATTTTTAAGGCTTAGCGAGTGGTAGCGCATGGCCGTAAACGGCGTTGGAATGCCACCGAAAATCGCATGACCAGTATGGCTTATCTGGCTGGTCTTACCATGCATAGGATACGGGGCATGAACCAGTTCTGCACCGAAGAACATACCCAGTGCCTGATGCCCGAGGCAGACGCCGAGAATAGGAGTTGATCTATGAAAATGGGCTACAACATCCATAGTAATACCAGCCTGTAGGGGTGTTTCAGGGCCTGGCGAAAGTATTATCTTTTCCGGTCGCATTGCAGCTAACTCATCAACAGACAGCTCATCATTCTTATACACAAGGCATTCATGGCCTGTTTGCACCAGGTAGTGATGCAGTATGTAGGTAAACGAGTCGTAATTGTCAATAAGCACGTACACTGGCAGCGGAATTAATATTCAGGCAATATTCAGTCTTATTTGATTTAAGACCTGTACTTGCAATCAGTGGGTGAAGATAAATGTAAAATGAAAACCCCGGCCAAAACCGGGGTGCATTTTTAAATACCGTAGAAAATGATATAATCAGAAGCCTCCAAAAGCAAGGGCTAAAATTTTTATTTGAGTCCAATTTCCCTCAACCTTTCATCCAGATATTCGCCGGCTGTGTAGTCTTCATATTGTTTCGGATTGTTTGCGTCAATACAGCCACTCAGGCACGCAAGACTCATTTCGCTTTTTGGGTGCAGGAAATAGGGGATTGAAAAACGGGGGCTTGACCACTTCTCTACCGGTGGATTTACTACACGATGGGTAGTAGATTTTAATTTGTTGTTCGTTAATCTTTGCAACATATCGCCAACATTTACCACTATTTGCTCCGGGAGCGAGGTAACCGGCACCCAGGTATTTTGTTTGGTAAGAATTTCAAGCCCATCGGCCGATGCGCCCACCAGTAAGGTAATAAGGTTGATATCTTCGTGTTGTTCGGCTCTTATAGCAGATTTTGGTTCGCTTGTAATAGGGGGATAATAGATGGCTCTCAATATAGAATTCCCGTTGTGTACATGGGGCTCAAAGTAGTGCTCGTCAAGGCCAAGATACAAAGCTATGGCCCGCAGCAGCGCATTACCACTACCTTCAAATGCTTTGTAAGCGTGAAGCAATGTTGGTGTGAATTCCGGCACTTCAGCCACTGTTACGTTAGCGGGGTATTCTTCTTTTATCGGATCTCCGTCTGTTACTTCCTGCCCAAACTGGAAAAACTCTTTCAGGTCAGGCGCATCAAATCCCTTTGCATGTTCTTTACCAAACGATGTGTAACCTCTTTGACCTGCAAGCCCCGGAATTTCATAGCTGTTCTTTGTTTCAACGGGAAGGTTAAAAAACTCTTCCACATGCTGATACAAATCTGCGATGAGCTCGTCAGAAATGCTATGGTTTTTTACAGCCACAAATCCTGTTTCTTCAAATGCTCTGCCGAGTTGCTGCACAAAATATTGTTTCAGCTGTGGATCGCCGCTGTTAAAGTCGGCCAGATTAACTACCGGAATATTCATTGTAACTCGAAATGTTGGATAAGCGCTAAAATTACGTTTGTTAGCGTTGTTGCATTATTATGTTTGTATGAATTTTCCTATTGGTAGGTGTAGCTTTTGAGGTACTTCATACTAATAGAAGTTTTTGTACCTGCCACCTCAAAATAGTCATGAAACGTAGTATCGTCAGGTACCAGGAAACCAATTATATAGGTATAGGCCGATGTACCCTTCCTTAGAGAAAGTTTATAGTCTTCCAGACCTTTGGGCATGGTGAAGGTGCCATTTGCAACATCGAAGCCATAGGCAGCACGTATAGCATAAACGCCATCCTTGACCTGACTATCGGCCCTAACAGTTACAGAGAATATGAAGTCGTTAAGCTGATCATTTGTTATTTTCATTGCAGCGCTGTCCATCAGTGCTCCGGGTGTGGGTAAGTGCTTCGGGTTAGATTTTTGCGAGCCACCTTTACATGCAGCGACAATCATGCATAACAATGCAAAGAAGAAAAAGTGAGATTTTTTCATTTGGCACGAATGTAAGAAAATGATGGAAAAACGGGGCCGCGTGTAGCGATTTATTCACATACAATCACAGCAAAATGCTGACAGTAGCTTAAAAGTCAAATTCACTTATAGACAAGTCTTTCAAAATGTGCTCTATCAGCGCAATGTGTTTTTTTTCCGTCCCTGTCACAGTCCATCGGCCTGTGATAATGTTGCCAATTTTGCTTTGCGACCTTCTTCTTATGCTCAGGCCATAGTGTTTAAATAATTTTTCATATTTATGGTGGTGATCACTTTCGTACGCATAAACGATTCTGTATTCCCGAACCTGATTCAGACGGTCAATCGCATTGTCGAGAAAGGATAGGATAAACAAGACCGCAAGTACCGCAATGCAGCCGTAAACAGACACTGAGTAATAGCCACAGCCAATACCCATGCCCATAGCAGCAGTGAGCCAGATAGTAGCCGCTGTGGTGATTCCGCTTACGCCCTTATCTCCCCTGAAGATTACGCCTGCGCCAAGGAAACCAATGCCTACTACTACGTTCGATGCTATCCTGTCAGGGTTTCCTGCACCACCTATGAATTTAGATAATATTGTAAACATAGTGGCACCCATGCAAATGAGAATCATAGTGCGAAAACCGGCTGACTTACTTCTTAGCTCTCGCTCAATGCCTATAACGCCGCCGATAAGCAATGCAAGAATAAATTTAAAGGCCAACGTATGTATAATATCCATTGTCATTGAATTGAGTCCGTAAAAAAGAACATATAAATGTATGAAATAAAGGTTTACTCCAGGTTTAATTGCACAACATCGGGTGCACTGATGTAGTTGCTGGAATACCTGAACCTTACATTGGCGGTAAGTATTATTTTGAACCCTTTCATGTTTGTAGGCGCAATAGGGAAATAATAAGCCCGCAACTCAATGGTATGAAATACAAGATTTTCATTCCTTGCCCGCACGCCGCCGCCAACGCTTGCATAAAGCGATGACTCTGAGAATAATTTATTTTGTGGCGTGATGAGCGAAAAATCTGAGTAGGGGAATGGAGCAAACTTGAAGCCCCAAAGTTTATACTTGAGGTAAAATTCGGTTTCCAGCTGCAAACTAAGCCTGCTGGTGCCATAAACGCTGTCAGAAAGGAAACCCCTTACGCCATAACTATTGTCTATCGTAAGTGGAGCATAGGTAACTCTGTCATAAAGGTGCGTGTAACTCACGTTAATATACTGCCTTATCTTGGTACTGTTCCAGAAAATTAAACGGCTGTACCCTGTAGCACCAATAAGGAAACTCCCATCTTGAATGGCATGATTATGCAGGTAGCCACCAGCCTTCAGGTATAATTGAATAAAGTCACCATTACCGGTGGCAATAAACTGTGAGATTTTAGTGCCGGCATAGGGGCGTTCGAGGCTCAGTTGCCTCTGCCAACCAGCTGTAAGGGCAATGTTATACCCATATGGTAGATCCTCGGTGGTACCAAAGCCATAAATATACTGCGTACGGTAGTAGTCTTGCCTGAAAAAGGTGATTTGCCCAAGCACGGCTTGTGTATTGTTGAAGAAAGGGTCGAAGTTTTTACCCACCTGAGTAGGCACTTCGGAGAAAGTTCGGTTGAAATATCTTAATGCAAAAAAACGGCGGTCCCTTATTGTGTTGTTGTTAGCAGTAAGTTGTTTTATGCCGATATTGTAACCAGCCCACGCATCAAACAGATCATACTTGTACCTGTAAAATAGATTATCCGGACTATTGTACAAGTTATAAGATTGATTCTGGCTGATATTCAATCCACCGGCGACGCGTGAATAAGGTGAAATCAGCAGCTTACTTAGCGTAAAATACTGTGCTGTTTCCTCTTCGTGGGTAAACGAGTTGAGATTCATGGTGCTGTAGGCAACTGTAGCATCAATAAAGCTGTGCATTACGTTGTCTTTTCGGTACAAGCCACCATACCCCAATTCAGGTTTCCTGTTGTAGTCATATAAACCGGTAAACTCCAGTCGCTGGGCCATGCCACCAAGATTCGTCTCATAAAGATCTCCGTTGATGTGGTTGAGCACCTGCGAAGATGCCCCCCCGGCTATACTGAATACATCCTTGGTGTAGATGTCGATATCTACAGAATCTTTATAGTGCTTTACTGGTCTTACAAATATGCGGGCATCCTGAATATAGTCAAGTGAGCGAAGATAGCGCTCATTATCTGCTACTTTGAAGGCATTGAGCTCTTCATTTTCATGAATGAACAAGTTGTCGCGGATAATGAATTTCCGGGTGGTTTCGTGCAGTCGCTTACCTATTCTTGTCGGGAGGCTATGATCACGATGAACGGTATCGGTAAAAGAATAGTCGAAATTTAGGGGGTGTACGTTGATCTTCCTTATGATCTTGCCCTGATATTTCATAAACGGGGCCTCACTTTTCCCGTTTACATTTCCATTTTCATTCAGGTCCGGGCTTACTTTGGCAGAGTTTACCGCCTCCTGAAAAATATTATTAATGAATTTGTTATCCGTAAAATGGACCTTCTTCAATTTAATACTGTCGATTTTATTCAATACTTGAGCTCCGGCACTTCCACAAACCATGAAAGTGCCGGCGAACAATAGAATATTGAGTGTATATCTCATGTAAAATTGTTGATTCCCATTACAATAAATCAAACAATTTTAATGCCAGAAAATCGTAGTAAATTACTTTTTATTTATCCTTGGTTGCACCCTTGCACGTTCAGCCTGTGTTTTCTGAATGTCTTCAAGTTTTTGTTGCCACTTTGATTGGCTTGCCGGTTTATTTCTGTTTTCCTGCATTTGGGCATGAATAGCTTTTTCATCAATGAAGTATTTCTGAATGATGAACTGCTGAGCAATGCTCAATATGTTTGAAAAGGTGTAATAGAAAGTAAGTGCCGCCGCCATCTTATTAAACCAGCCCATAAGTATAAATGGGAAAACATAGGGCATGTATTTCATCATAGGGTTATTTGGGTCCTGCGGAGTCATGTTCCTGTTATAAACGGCCAGGAAAAGACTTGACGCTGTCATGAGCAAGCAAAACAAACTAATGTGGTTCCCGAACAAAGATGAAACAAGAGGTATGTTAGTAGACCAGCTGAAAATACTGTCATAGCTCGATAGGTCATCGGCCCAAAGGAAACTGCGCTGCCTGAACTCAATAAACGATGGGAACATGTTATACATAGACAGCAGAATTGGTATCTGTAGCAACATAGGCAGGCAACCACCAAGCGGATTAACACCTGCAGTT
>CAILMA010000606.1 GCA_903835145.1 uncultured Bacteroidota bacterium | reverse complement strand
TTTTATTATAAAATTTATTTTTATGTTATTTTGTCTCGTGGTAAACCGTTGTTTGCTTATACCCGAACAGTCTACGCAGTGAATCTTTAGCGTGTAATGTGTCGGCAAATCTACAGTTAACTTCAGCAAGAATTTTAAAATCCAGAGAATCCTTCGTCAACATTTCAATTTTGTATCCGGTAATTTTCAACTGCCTGTAGCGTTTCATCACATAAGCCTTGTTGGTGGTATCCATAATCACCATCTTGAATGTATTGATGGCATTGGTATCTACCGGTGGCGGCGGGGGGGTAGCAATTGTGTCATGTTTCGCCATAGTGTCAACTACCGGAGCAGCAACTGGCACAACAGTGTCTTTTTTAGGTAACGTATCAACAACTGGCGTGTTTTGCTGTTGTTGTTTTTTGTAGTAGTAAAATCCAAATCCGCCAGCAGCAACAAGTACAAGTAATATTACGGCTATCCCAACCGTAGTCCAGTTCACTGCGCTTGGTTTTGCAACTGGCGCGGGGTAGGATGCCGGGCGAACCGGTGCATTTTTTTGTTCTTCCAGCTGCCGGCTGTTCTTCAGTGCTGGCATGCCTTCAGGCGTAAAACGGAACGAAGCGTCGGTACTGAATTTCACCTTGCCGCCTTCTTCGTAAAACTTACCCATGCCCGGTATAGGCACTTCTTTACCAACTTGCAATTCCTTACGGGCGTTGATGCTGAACTCACGTAAAGAGTTTGCCGCTTTTGAAATGCTTATCTGCTCATTAGTGGCAATGAAATTGGCGAAACTGTCGTCAATAGAGCCACCGGATGTTACGATAACTTCATAGGTAGGCGCGCTCAACAACTTACCATCGTGCATGGAAGGTCGTTTTACCAGCTCCATATTACCCAGGCCGTGTATGTAGCAAAAATTATTTTTTAGAATATATTGCCCTATGTATTTTGCTATGTCCATTTCTGACTGTAAATGTACGTTTGTAATAAATATTTTCCATTAAAATTTTAAACGCAATCCGCCATAAATATTCAGGCCGTAAGCGTCGTAGCCCTGCCAGCGTTGATATTTATTGTTAAGGAGGTTACTAACCTGTAAAAAAGCATTTAATCTTGATACAAGCTGGTACTCACCATTAATACCGATATCGAAAACAGGATTCAGCACAACAGCCTTGCCTGCAAGGTTACGGGCATAAATACCACTCAGCGACGATACGTATCCTGTAAGGGTAAGCTTAGGGATAAGTTTTACTGCAACGTCGCCCTTAATTTTCAGCTTTGGTAATTCCCAAACCTGCGGTAAAGAGCCTTCGTAATAATTGTAATAACAGGCATTCAGGCCGGCTGACCACTTGTTTGCATCCGTATAACGGGCTCCGCCATACAGCGAAAGTGCACTAACATTGTCATATGCAACTGTAAACTGCTGAAAATCGTTCGGGATATTAAGGTAGGTGGGCAGGGCAGGGAAGTTCCACCAGCTTGCTCTAACAGTGTAGGTGAGATGATTACCATAGCTACCAGTCACATTAGCAAAAATTTCATCTTTTCTTGACTGCTTTACCACATAGTTATTACTCAGGTATGGATTTTCTGTTGTTAGTTCTTCATAGGTGTTGCGGGTAACAGTAGCCTGCCAGCCGCCGCTGAGCATGAGGGACGTATTTTCGATTGCGTAATTAGCAACGATATCTGGCAACACAAATATATTCCCACCCTTGCCAACGGCGAACCCAATAAGACCCTTGCCACTCAGCGCATCTTTCTGCAAAATTACGCCCGGCTGCAACTCGGCTATATTATTACCGGTGCTTGCTACGGGCCTGCTAAGGTGGGACAAACCAGTTGAAAATGTAACAACCGCGTCCAGTGTTTCATCAATTTTGTATCGGAACGGAGCAGTGAGCCCAAAATTAGTTTCTGAGGTACTGAATCGCGCCTCATATACCGAGCCAACTATTGCTGGTGTAAAAGTGATTTCTTTGCTGCCGGCAGTAAACTTACTTTTCAAGTAAACGCCTAATTTTACAGATGTATAAGTCTGTTTTATAGAGTCTGTATTCGGGTTGTACAAACTATGGTCGTAACCATAATAATAGAGTTGGTTTCTTTCAACTTCAGCTATGGCATGCCATACGTTTTTGTCTTGCCTCAGTACTCCTTCGGCTTCAAAACCACTCAGCGCATTTTGCTGCGACTGGATAGGTCCTTTTTGAGAGATATGGTGCAGATGCAGCGCAGTTTCGTAGTTTTCACCATTAATAGTACCGATTCCCGCATCCAGAAAAAGAGTAGACAGATTACCAGCCCCTGCTTTTATGTAATTTGGAAAAGGATTTTCTATCGAGTCCTTCCCAAGTGCGAGTGGCCTTAGCTGCCCAGATGTAAAAGAATAGAATAAAGTTTGCTGTGGTACTTCGTAATTCAAAACCGACCGGGTGGTATCGGCAGGTGGCAATTGCGGTAGCCAACCGGGTTTGGTTGCATTTTTAACCTGAGGTTTGTATTTCTGCAATACCTCGATGGTAGAACCCTTCATTACAGAATCGTTACTATTGCCCTGACCACGTGCGTGCATGGCAGCAGCAAGGAATACGGAGCAAGCGATAAAACACTTTATCCTCATTGCATTTTCTGATTAAAAAGCATTACTAATATTCTTACGGGCAAATTTAGCGGTTATTTTTATTTTTTCTCCGAATCGAAGCAACGCTTCGTTAAAATAAACAAGTATTTAAAGTTGTTATAAAGGCCTTGAATACAAGCTTTCAGTCAGTGTTTTTAACCTTTTGTAATTCATGAAAAGCAAAAGAATAAATGCTTGCCACAACATTCAAAAATTGGCGCTGAATGTTCATGAAAATTCACCCAAAGCGTGACAACATCACTTTTCTTTAAGCTTGCTGTGTTGTTTATCAAGCGCTTTCACCTGATCCAGCTTCAAAGTCGCTTCCTGCTTCAGCTGTTTGTTTTTGGTGTGTTTCACCTCGCTTTCCAGCGTAGCTTTGGCATTGAAGTAGTCTTTTTCTTTTAAGAAAATGTCAGAAAGAAGAATGTATGACTTCACAATCCATATTTCATAGCCCGATGATTGTTTTATGGTTTCATTGGCAGCGTCTTCGGCGTCTTTCAGACTATCTTGCTGGGTAAGTATCTCAGCAATGTGGTAGCGGCTTTCGGCGGCTATTTCGCCGTTCTTGTTCATGCTAAGCTGCTTATACAGCGCAAGTGAGGAATCTGCACGGCCTGAAAGTTGTTCTGATCTAGCTTTGAACAAAACGGCTTCATTTATCACTTCGGCCGGGTTACCTGTTAGGCTCAGCAGGCTATCAGAATATAGGATTGTTTCGCTGTACTTGCCTGCGTGGTAACCGCTTTTCATCAGGCCTTCGAAGCTTGTTTGCAGTCCCTGATTTCCGCCAGGTGCATTTCTGCGTAATTTTAAATAGTAGTTATATGCACCAGAATAATTGGAGTCGTCGTAGGCAATTGTAGCCGCATGACGCGCACTGTTCTCAGAGAAATCATTCCA
>CAILMA010000605.1 GCA_903835145.1 uncultured Bacteroidota bacterium | reverse complement strand
GCGCGCCTGCCGCTATAGTGCAGAGGAGCAAGAGGGTAGAGATGATGCTTCGCTTGTTTAAAATCATAGGAAAATTCAATCTGACAAATTTACTCCATTTAACGGATTTTGGCTGTTAATATTGCCTGTAATTGCCGATGAGCCGACCAGTAGCTGAGATTTGGGCAAGTGAAAATAGGCTGGTTAACGGTATGGCCACCGGGATTTTAATAGCTCAGCGGCTATTCTAAATATACCTTAAAAGTAATGGTTAGTGTACGTTGGTTTCATTGCCAAGCCTTATCTTTACTATATGCATTCCTCGCATCCTATTGGTGTTTTTGACTCGGGTTATGGTGGGCTCACTGTATTCCGGTCTATAGCGGCGTTACTGCCTGAGTATGATTACTTGTACCTGGGCGACAATGCCCGGGCACCTTATGGTAACCGGTCGTTTGAGACGATACACCAATATACCCTGCAATGTGTGGAGTGGTTCTTTAAGATGGGTTGTCCGCTGGTGATACTGGCGTGCAATACCGCATCGGCAAAGGCACTAAGAACCATACAGCAAAATGACCTGCCGCGCTTTGGGAGTGAGAAACGGGTGCTTGGGGTGATAAGGCCGACAGCTGAAGTGATAGGTAACTATACCCGGACAAACACTGTAGGGGTATTGGGTACCAAGGGCACCATACAATCGGGGTCTTATGAACTGGAGATCAGGAAGTTTTTTCCAGACATCAATATTTACTCGTTGGCGTGCCCTATGTGGGTGCCAATAGTGGAGCTGGGAGAATACAACTCACCCGGTGCCGACTATTACGTGCAAAAGTACATAGACGAACTGCTCACGATGGCACCGGATATTGATACCCTGCTGCTGGCGTGCACGCACTATCCTTTGCTGGTGGAGAAGATTAAAAAATACCTACCGGCGCATGTGCAGATTGTGGCACAGGGTGGCATAGTAGCCAATAGCCTACAGGACTACCTGGGGCGGCATGAGGATATGGCAGCAGCGATAACCAAAACGGGAGCGAAGCGTTTTTTTACCACTGATGATACGACGGATTTTGATGTGCACGGACTTACATTTTTTGGGTCTGAGATAAAGTCGGAGTTTGTGCATTTGTGAGGGGTGGTGCTACGTGCCCAAAACAGTTTTTTTAGAATTTTAATAAGAATATTTACACAATGGAAGAACTGGAAGATGACGCTACAGAGAAGCTAAAGGAGATAAATGAGGCTGCAGAAGAAATGTTTGAGCAAAAGGAACGCTGGACATTGCATGTTTCTTTATCAACTGCTATAATAGCAGTACTGGCGGCTATTGCAGGCCTTATAGGTAACCACCATGCCAATGAGGCTATGCTGGAGCGCGTGGCTGCGGCTGACAAATGGGCCTACTACCAGAGCAAGAGCATAAAGGCGGAAATAGCCAACTCAACCACCCAAATGCTGACGGCAATGGGCAAGGCACCGGCTGGCGACCTGAAGGAAAAGACAGCCCGCTACGAAGCAGAAAAGAAAGAAATAAAGGATGATGCCGACAAGGAAACAGAAAGTTCTGAGCTGCACATGCGCAAGCACGTTGAGTTTGCCTATTCCGTCACGCTTTTTCAGATAGCAATTGCAATATCAGCCATATCCATACTTACCCGCAAAAAGCCATTGTGGTTTGGCAGCCTGCTGCTTACTGCTGCGGGAATCGTATTTCTTGTGATAGGGTTTTTGACGACGTAGATAGGGGCGGTTGCAAGCCGTTGATTTTTGTAGGGTCGCAAGGTCAGCTGGGCGCGGCTACAGACATGTGATAGCAATTAATGTGCGATACCTACGGCATCGGTGATATGTTGGTTTACGTTTTCTATAAACATGTGATGCCTGACGGCATCAAGTGTTTGGGCAATCCCGTTTGGGATTCTATGTT
>CAILMA010000604.1 GCA_903835145.1 uncultured Bacteroidota bacterium | reverse complement strand
GCTGTGCCCCCACTAACTTGTGTTCGGAAACGAACACAAGCGCCTTTCGACTTTGGTCTACACTAGCGTGCGTTCGCGAACGAACACAGGCTGTGCCCCCACTAACTTGTGTTCGGAAACGAACACAAGCGCCTTTCGACTTTGGTCTACACTAGCGTGCGTTCGCGAACGAACACAGGCTGTGCCCCCACATGGTCTTCACTAGTCTGCATTGATTACAGACTGTGCCCCCACATTTTATACATCAAACAATTGAACAAGGAGCCAGAATTATCACAATATCTCGATTTCATCCCCATTCACAACCCCATCACTATTCCTCATCCAAAACCCATCAATAACTATCTAGTAGAATACAATTGATACATCAGGTAAACCATATTGATTACATACAGTGACTAACTACGAAATAGCTAGCCACAACCTGAAACAATAAAACAAGAAGTTAGCAGGTAAAAACATATAAACGATTTATACAACAAAGTTTGTTACACAAAAATATAACTAATCATCCATATCAGATTCATCATTATCTCCATCAACTTCACTTGTAGTCTCTTCATCGTCGGCAGGCATGACGGCAGCGTTAGCATTAATAAGAACTTCTTCGGGATTCGGTATGACAGCTTTAGCCCGAGCAACAGCTGATTGAACACATTCAACAAGTACGTCTTTTTTTCCAAAAGACTTCACAAGGGGCTGCAATCTATATGTTTGGTTGATCTTTTGGATTAAATCAACGAGCTGCTTGTTCGACAGAAGCTTATAGTCTCTAGGAGCGAGTAAATCCCCAGCAGTGACGTCAGCAGCTTTATCATTATCAATCTTTTGTCGGGTTCGGCGCTTGAAGACAGGTGCACCCGTGTCCTTCCAAACGAATGGTGATACCCAGACACGATTAGCAGAAGTTCGCAGACTGTCTGTGGAAACCGCCTGTAGAAGAGGCTCGTTCTGAAGGGAACGCTTAGGTCGCAACGAAAGCTCAGTGGAAAATGGGTCGGAATCAAGGACTTCCCCAGAGCCAGGACGCAAAAAGAGCTTTTCAAATGAAAGCGGATACAGCTGTGGGTGCATAGCCATGTAGTCGACGACGTTGTCATTCTGTGGAGCATCCGTTGCAGCCCATTGAATCCACTCTTTATAATGCGCCGAATCCTCACCGAATTTAGATCGCATATACCCAATTACAGAATCTAATTCGGCTCGAGAACCTTCAACTAATGCTGTAGGAACTATCGGATCTACCGGTAAGGTAACAAGTGCATGTCGCGCACACAACGCACCAGTTATTCTGTGCACCGGCTCCTGCTTAACTTCTACGTCGATAGCCTGCGCGCCAAGGTTCGAACCAGTTTCGTTTAGCTTCCCTTCAGGAATTAGTGACGTTTTTAGTATCAAAATCACACGATCTGCGCAGAATGCCCGATAAGTGAAGCAAGCTCCGTAGGGATATGCAGTTAGGTCCGTCTTTTGAAATTTCAGCTGAACTTTAGTGTTTTCTTCTTTTGCAAAGAATGCAAAATGAGGGTCGATATGGTTGTCGAAAAAGTTAACATAGTCTGGAATAGAAAAGAGAGTATGAACTTCACGAGCCGTATTGGGAAACGCAGTATACAGCTTCGTCTTATAGGCTTCAGGGGTATATACAGAGCTGCAGAAATAATAAAATCAATTAATCTCATTTTGTTACTGCGGTTCAGAAGTAAAATAAATAGTGGTGCATACCTGAGTTTAATATGATCCCAAATGGTTCCAAACCTTGCATCGATATCTTCATGCGTATGACCAACCGGTAAACGGGTAACGTAAAACTCTTTTATTGGAGTTTTTGAAACGAGGTACTCTGCGAAAGCATAAACGTGTCTATTTGCGTTTTCGGGTCCGCCGTCAATTTGCCAATATACCTTCGTCGGATAATGACCTTTATCGGCCCTCCATTCCTCAAGCTGCAAGTAGAAGGTGTGTATCGCCAGACTAGTTCCACTTGGGCAACTATGCATACAAAGGTACATGCTGAATTTAGAGCGGCCATGATCCAGTACACCTTGAACCTTTTGTTGCAGCGCAGCAGAATTCTGACTCAGGTTACCATAGTATGGCAACGCAGTGTGAGTTTGGGCCATTCCGTCTGATATCACTGACATTACCTCGTCAGGGTTGTCGAGAGCTTCCTTCCGACGCTTATAGTAAGCCTCTCGCTCAGCCATGTAAGTATCACGATGCAGTGCATGGAGCGCTGTAGCCATATGTTTCAATTTAGGATGAGTAAACTTTGAGCGAAGTCCAGTGAGAAGGGCGCAAGTGAAGCATTTTCCTGAGACTTGCTTGTACAACCGCATCTTGACATGGGGAAACAGCTCATCCCAAATATTTTTCCATCGGGTATATGAGACACTCGTCAAACACTCTGCAAGATATTGGTTGTACATCCGAGTCAATGGTTGATTTTCTATGTGAATTTCTTTGGAATTTGGCATATGATCTCCAGAAAAGTAAAAAAAATCGTCAAACCACCCGAAACATTCATGCTCTTCATCCGATCCATTTAACACCGCACGTTTGAGACGTTCCCCGGTCACCTCGATATTATTTTCTCGGAGCGCTTTCGCCATTTCATCTGCTTCTCGGATGGAATGCG
This sequence comes from uncultured Bacteroidota bacterium, assembly GCA_903835145.1. Lineage (GTDB taxonomy): Bacteria > Bacteroidota > Bacteroidia > Chitinophagales > Chitinophagaceae > Flavipsychrobacter. Next base: position 2,524 of record CAILMA010000604.1, on the reverse strand, counting down.
ACGAATTTCCAAGTTTACGGCTTGCGCTCTTTACACCTGAAAAAGCAATACTTACTTAATAAATTATAAAGAAGAAAAATAGTAAAGCTAATTAAAAATAACCTGCTGATTCCCCTTGAGATAATTTATCAAGTTTACTCATCGAAACACCGTGCGCTCTTGCCCAAGCTTGCCGGCAGATTTCCTTTACTTCGTTTGGACCTTTCCTAATAGTGAAATTGTGCTCCTTTCTTCGGGTATTTTGTCCAATAATAGTCGAATTAAATTTGGAGCGTAGAGCATCCTCCTTCTGCGCGTGGTTATTAAATCCTTTTTGTAAAACTTCTTCGCGGGCCTCCAAAATTGTACAAATAGCTGTTTCGTAATTATGTTTACTCTCTTTCAGTTGCTTCAGACATGATTTGCCGCATTTACATTCCAAATCAATTATTTTTTTTATGTCTTCTTGCTCGATATCGTCATTTCCAGAGTTCGGGCAATCCGATGTCACCTTGAATGTCCTTTGTTGCCGCCTCGCTTCAATGTCCGTCAGACGAAGAATTTCTGAAATTGCGTTATTTTCACGCCCGGGATGCGGCATATAAGGACGAGATAACATGGGAAAACAAATAAAAAATTCAGTATCACGAAGTAATTAAATTATGAGGAATAAGTATTTCAATTCGAGAAAATAATTTAATGAAAATGAATATATTTTGTATTAAATTCGGTGTATCGTGTACTTTTTAAAAAAATGAGAGGTTTCTGACCTGTTTTTCCTCTGCTGACCTGTTTTTAACTGCCAACAGCTTTAGGACGGGTCGACTGATTAAATTTTGCTGACAGAAAATAATGGCAATAGAAATAACGCGCAAGCGAATTTTCTAGAAGCTTCCAATTTCTTATTGAGCATAGAAATATACTGAGTGAATGATAAATATTAGTAGTTAATTAATTAGATGTTATCGCGTGAATTTGATGAACATAATTTATTAATTTATACAACTCCGAAATAACCATGCGAAGGTGAGAAAGTATTTTGGATACCCGATTAATTTTATAGTATAGGATTGTGATCCTATCGCTTACAAATTAATACTTGATATAATTAATATTCATTAATTATTATCGAGCAACGAAGAGAATTTATTGAAATCACAGCCGGAGATATTTTGCATAACGTCAGGTGCGACGGTCTGCAGAGTGTGTGTTTTCTTTCATAAATTAATAAATTATCATAACCTTACGCGGATAACTCCAGATGAGTGAGTCCGGTAAGAGCGGTTCTAAGCAGACGTGGAAATCCGGCGGAGGATTTCGCGGCGGAGGCTCTTCTGCGAGCCAAGCGAAGCTTAAGAACACTGATGGAATCGCTATCCTTTTTTCGCAGAGCGAGGGCGTCGTAGGAGCCCCCACTTTTCGCGATTTCCTTGATATTGCACACCCGTATCTTAGAGAGAAGGTGCCATCGGTGGCAGATCAAATAGTGACACGTGTTAGAGATGCACCGGAAGAGCCTGTTCCTCCTGTGGAGCCGGAGGCGCCTGAAGCGGGAGCGTCAGAGCACGACTGGAAGGTGTACACCGTTAAATACACTTCATTCGAGGCCCTTAGATCGGACCACGGACGCCGGCATGCGGCATGGGTAAAAGAGACGCGCGCTTATGTCAACGACGAGAAGCAGTGTTGTGCTAAATACTGGACTCTTCTTTCAGAAGTCATTAAGGATCGTATAAAGGAAGACTATCCTGAAGCTACTACTAGTACGATCTAGTCAGACTAGTTGAGCTAAGTGAGCTGCACTACGCGTCTGCGAAGGCACAAAGCGAAGAAGGACTTAGAGTCACTGCATACAAGGAATATTGTGCTATAAAGATGAGACCTGGCGAGACTGCGAATCTGTACTTCCGCCGGCATGTAGAGAACGGGCGAGTCCTCGAGCAGCGGGGAGGAGCTTGCTTGCCGCCCGCAGAGGACGCCAGACTTTGGATCATAGGTCTGGATTCCCAGTGGTCTTCTTGGATTGCGGAGCTCATGAACAAGGAGAATGATGCCGAAATCAAGGGTACCGGAGAAGTAGTCTTCCCTCGAGACAGGGACCAAGCTTTTCATCTAGCTAATATGCGAGTGGTAGCTAAAACAAGAGCAACTACTAGTGCTAAAGAGAGTGATGAAGCTAAGGTATCTAATGTGCACAAAGCGCTAAAATCGGGAGCCGACTCTGAAGGCAAAGGAGGCGGAAAACGTACTGGCGACGCCGAGAAGAGCAAGACAAAAGCCAAGACACCATCCAAGGAGTCGGCCGCGGAGCCGTCGACAGGCGATTGTTTCACTTGCAAAGGTCGCCTAAACCATTTGACAAAAGGGAAGCCTCATTTTGCAAAGCAATGTCCTATGCATGATATAGACGAAGACGAGCTTAAGGAGTTATTCGAAGGGGTGGGTGTTATAGCAAAGAGAAAGCAGAATAAGGTGGCACGTAGACTTACTACTGAAGACAGTGATGAAGACGAATTCAGTGGTGCTACGTCGTTACTTCGCATCT
>CAILMA010000603.1 GCA_903835145.1 uncultured Bacteroidota bacterium | reverse complement strand
TCAGGTTCGTCAGTGGCTATTTCCGGGGTGTTTTCTTCGCCTTCAAATGTGTCGGTTTCATCATTGATCATCGTTGTCTCAGGTTCAGGTCCACTGTCTGGAATGGTGGGTGTTAAGGATGCTTTGGGTTCTGTTTTTACGATTTCCAGGCCAGTAACCATTGCCCGGAAGTTGTTCCAACCGGCGAGAATAACCTGAATGATGTGCACCAAAAAGAACAAAACATAGCCTATTGTAAGTGCGAAATGAATAATTCTTGCCCACTCGTAGCCACCGCAAAGCGCACAGAGCCACGAAAACTGAACTGGTTTATAGATGGCGAGGCCAGTAACGAGCGACCCGAAACCCATAACGATGATTGCTGAATAGGCAATGCGTTGCGCAGCGTTGTATTTTTCCTGAGGAGGAAGTCCTTTTTTTATATGCAGGTCATGCAGAATCACCTGCCAGGACTCTTTGAAGCAGTGCCTATCAGGCCAAAGCAGCCGCCACTCGCCGGAAAAAAGGGTGTAGGTAACGTATAAAAATCCATTGATGAAAAACAGCCACATGAAAAGAAAATGAAATGCCATACCCTGTGCCAACTTGAAGGGAACATGCAATGCATCGTAAAAACTTTGCGGGAAAAACTTAATCAGGGTGGTATCGCCCCAACCGAGCCTGTATTCGTCATTGGCCCAATATATAAGCAACCCACTCCATATCATAACGGAAAGCACCGGAAAATTGATCCAGTGAAACCAACGTATAGCGAGTTTGTGCTTCTTAACTACTTTTTCCATCAGGTTAATTCTGGTGTGTGTTCGATAAACATAATAAATGTACGTTGAAAACAGTGATTTAGTTTTTCTATGTTGCTATTGCGGTATTATTTATGTATGAAAAAGGTTTGGCTATGATGCAATAAAGCATGAAGTAGAACATAATTTGATAGAGCTATTTGTTAAAAAAAGCTTTATGCAGTGTAGCGGATAAAAAAAAATGAAGATTTTACATTCAAATTTTTACTTTTGAAGCCATATTATGCTGAACGGCAAAAAAATTAGTGTTGTACTGCCTGCCTACAATGCAGCGCGTACGCTTGAGCGCACTTATAACGAGATACCTTTTGATATTGTAGACGAGGTTGTGCTAGTTGATGACAACAGCAAGGACGATACAGTGGAGCAGGGTAGGAGGCTGGGTATAAAGCACATTATTAAGCACGAGGTAAACAAGGGTTATGGTGGCAACCAAAAAAGTTGCTACAAAAAAGCATTGGAACTTGGTGGCGATATTGTGATTATGTTGCATCCGGATTACCAATACACACCAAAACTCATCATGGCTATATCGTCAATCATAGCCAATGATTTGTATCCGGTTGTACTCGCATCCCGTATTTTGGGCATGGGTGCACTTAAAGGAGGCATGCCGATGTACAAATACATAGCCAATAGGTTCCTTACGTTTTTCGAGAATGTGCTGCTTGGCCAGAAACTCAGTGAATACCATACGGGCTATCGCGCTTTCCGCAGTGATGTTATAAGTTCCATTGATTTCAGCAACAACAGCGATGATTTCGTTTTCGATAATGAAATGATTTCTCAGATATTTATGAATGGCTATGAAATAGCCGAAATAACCTGCCCAACAAAGTATTTCAAAGAGGCATCGAGCATCAATTTTGCGCGGAGTATGAAGTACGGAAGGGGAGTGCTAAGGGTGTCTTTGAATCACAGGCTGCACAAGTGGGGATTGATAAAGTCGAAGCTTTACGCAAAAGTGAAATAAAATTAATAGGAATGGGTCGGATTTAATAATCCGGCTTTTTTATGGGTATTACTGTGTTGAAAAAACTTGGAGCAAAATTTAGGCAATAAATAGTAATTTATGTCTCAAATTAGTTTTTAAATGAAAACTTGAAAAATACCGACTAAAGGCAGTTAAAGATATTTGGGCGATTTTATAATATTGCCATTACAGAATCTTCAGTTCAAATAATCGATTATAAAACGAATGGATCCAGCACTCCATAAGGATCAACAGTATCTTTTGTTTTAGCTATACTTTGGCGAGCTTTGCAGCTGTCTAAGAACTTCAGTTACGACATTTTACAGCCATTAATTTAAAATATTAGGTTTATGCAATGCACAAGTGAGAAAATAAAAATCAAAGACTTACTCG
>CAILMA010000602.1 GCA_903835145.1 uncultured Bacteroidota bacterium | reverse complement strand
GCCAAGTGCAGTAATTTCGGCTGCTTTGGCAGGGTTGCTGCTGATTACAGTTACATGATGGCCTGCTTTGGCGAGCGCTTCGGTGAGTGGTTTGCTTATGTTCCCTAAAGAACCTGTTACTACGTATTTCATGAGTTTTTGTTTTTTGATAGGGCAAAGGTATATTTGCACTTACTTTCTACCAAGTACTAACCAAAAAGTAAGTGACTATGTACGCTATAAAAGAAGCTTCAACCAATCAACTTAACAAAAACATAGCATTGAGTAAGTGCCCTGTGACCTATACGCTTGAAAAAATAGGCGGGCGGTGGAAAGCGCTTATCATCTATCAGCTTATTTCTGGGCCGAAAAGATATGGTGAGCTGCGGAAATCAATTCCGGCGGTTACAGAAAAAATGTTGATTCAAAATCTAAAAGAATTGGAGCAGGATAATTTGATCTCGCGCACGGTGAGGCCGGTGGTGCCACCACATGTTACGTATGCGCTTACCGACGCGGGCACGGGTCTTGCGCCGGTAATGCAGGCGATGGCGCATTGGGGGTTGGTGCAAGCGGGGGTAAAGGTTATGGACGAGGGAGCGGTGAATTAAACAAATCGGCAGCGTTCCGCTGGTGTCCTCATCGTGCCACGGCGAGACAAGACCGCTGGCCCCTTCTCCACGAGTGTCAGAAGGGGTAACATGATATTCGATTTGCGTGCAGAAAGTGGTCGAGTAAATGGTATCAAACAGCGGTAGCAAACCGCTTTTTTTTGGCGTCGCAAGGTCGGCTATGCGCGGTGCTGGGCGACGGACCTGCGACAGGGTGACATTTGAAAATTACTCCTTCACTATTTTCCTCACTTCGCTTAGCCCTTCTTTGTTCAAAACTTTCAATAAATATATACCTGGCGGCAGCCCAGTAAAGGAAATCGTGTTCTTGCCTTGCTGCAAATCACCTTTTAGAAAGACAGAACCTACTAAATTTACAACCTGGTAATTAATAAAATTGAGGGTGGATTCTATATTTAACTCATTAATAACTGGATTAGGGTAGACACTAATTTCAGTAGCTATTGGTTGCGGTTCGGATATACTTAAAAAACCACAGTGTGGGTATTGAATTTTACGCACTCTTGGATTATTAGTTTGCGCAAAATATAAATTCCCACATAAATCGAAAATAACTTGATCAGGATTATCTATCTCCGCTGTGTCTGCCAGTCCACCATCGCCTGTAGTTGCTTCAATTCCATTTCCGGCAATAGTGTGAATAATGCCATTCTTGTCAATAGCCCTAATTCGGTTGTTAAAATAATCTGCAATATATATCAGACCATCAGGGCCTGAGGCAATGCCTATTCCATATAAATGGGCGTTGGCAGCAGGGATACCGTCCCCATTATAAGTAGCTGAATCAATGACTCCGGCCACATGGGAAATAATACCAGAAACCTGCGTACCTACGTTAATTACCAGCGAGTCGTTTAAATTACCTGTTGCTGTAATGCCATAAGTAATATTACCCCGTTTCAATATCACAGAGCTATAGTG
>CAILMA010000601.1 GCA_903835145.1 uncultured Bacteroidota bacterium | reverse complement strand
TTGCTGACCTCGGAAATAATAGAATACGTTCGGTAAACACATCAACCAGTATTATATCAACTTTTGCAGGTAACGGAACAGCTGCTTTTGCCGGCGACGGTGGCATCGCAACTTCAGCTTCGCTAAATGGTCCAGAGTTCGTTTGTGCTGACTTATTAGGAAATATTTACATAGTCGATAATAATAACCACAGAATCAGAAAAGTTGATACAACCGGAATTATAAATTCAATCGCCGGGAATGGAATTTATGGCTTCTCCGGTGACGGAGGTTGTGCGGATTCTGCGGCCATCAGAGCAACAGGAATTGCAATAGACGAATATTTAAACGTATTAATAGCAGATTGGGGTAATGGAAGATTGAGAAAAATAGACCATTATACAAATATAATTTCAACGGTTGCAGGAGACGGAACTTTAGGGTATAGCGGAGAAGGCTTGCCTGAGGCTGACGTGAAAATTGATCCCTTCGCCCTTTGTTTTGACAGAGAAAAGAATTTGTTTGTTGCAGACATGTATAACAGCCGTATTCGCGTCGTCGATTCTTTAGGTTTTGTCTACACAATAGCTGGCAATGGTATGACTGGGTTTTCAGGCGATGGCGGACTATCAGATTCAGCCCAAATAAGCTACCCTGAGGGTGTTGCTGTCGATGAATGTGGTAATATTTACTTTTCTGATGAATCAAATAATCGTATTCGCAAAGTAACCATGCCGGGCCGCACGCACATAACTTTATCGGCACCTGCTACTGCCATTATAAGTGATACCGTAACTGTAACAGCATCCTTGATATATTCAGGCTATTCCTACACTATAAAATGGTACAACAAGGGAGCACTTTTTGCTACTACGTCAGTGCCCTATGTGCAGTATGTAAAAACCATGAATGTTGATTCAATAACTGCAGTGGTTTATGGTTGCAGTGATTCGGTAGTTTCGGCGGTGCATGTGCTCACTAAGGCCAATGAAGGCGTTAGTACTTTGAATGGCAGCAATGGTATTGAGTTGCGGCCAAATCCCGCCCAGTCCGTTCTTTATATTTCAGCACCCTTCCCTATCCAATCCCTCAGCATCACTAACCTCGTAGGTCAGTCGGTCTACGATACCCACCCACCCGCAAATACCACCCAAGCAGCCATTGCCGTTAAAAACTGGCAGCCCGGGGTTTATTTTATGCGGGTTGTAGGTGCAGATGGCGGCGTGGTGGTGCAGCGCTTTTTGAAGGAGTAGGGGTGTATATAATAAATATAATATTTTCATTATTTGTGGAGACGGAATGTTTCCCTCTCCACAACTGGCCGGCAGAATAAACCGGGTTATTTAATCCATGTTTTGTAATTGCAAGGCTATTAACCCACAGTTACATTCAATTAAAAATTTGATTTTTATTGAATAAATATCCGGTTTTTCTTGCTTAAATAGCACTCTTTTTGCTAATTTTATACATAACAAGCTTGTACCATGGTTGTAAGAAGTTATCAGTACACTATTCAACACCAATCAGGAGATTTTGGGGCTCTGCGACGTAGTCAGAAACTACTCCGAAAAGTGAGCCACAATAACGTTAATAACTGCAACAGTATACCAACTGGAGATTATTCCTCAATAACTGGCGGTTTGTGCAACTTAATAAATGGCAATTCTTTCAACTTCATAGCCGGTGGCTGCGCCAATACCAATGGCGGGCAGTATTCCTCAATCCTTGGCGGCTGCGGTAATTTAATTGCGGGTGCACTTGCTTGCGCAGGCGTTTTTGGGCACGGTATCACGGCCGTATCTGCGGGTACCTTCCATATCAATAACCTTTGGATGGCTCCAGCAACTTATAATACGTATGCTGGTACTGCTCCTCCTTTTTGGTTCCCCAATGGTACTGTCTACGTTGATACCTCATCAAATCATACTTTGAAAATTCAATTTTGATAAAGAATGAAAAAGTTATTTTTGATTTTTTTGCTATTATCAGCATATTTTGCGGATGGACAGAGGATTTTAATGTATGTTGGTGATGGGGCATCTGGCTATTCTGGAGACAATGGTCAAGCGTCAACAGCTGAAATTTCATTTCCAATTGGAATTTCTGTCGATAACATTGGAAACTTGTTGATTTGCGAAAATTCTTTCGTTAGAAAAGTTTCTTTTGCCACGAATATAATAACTACGCTGGCGGGTAGCGACACCGCTTCATCTTTCGGATTCGGTGGAGACGGTGGATTAGCGACTTGCGCCGGAGTTTTCGGTCCCTATGCTGTTTGCTCGGATCGGACGAATAATACCTATATAGCTGACCAATGGTATAGTGAAATTCGGAAAGTTACTTTTACAACTGGTCTTATTGATACATTTGCTGGGTGTCGATTAGTTGGGGATTTTGGCGATGGAGCTAATGCTAAATATGCGAAATTCAACACAATTTCATGCATTTGCATTGACACTTTAAATGCTTTTTTGTATGTTTCCGATGGTTATAACTATAGAGTTCGAAAAATAAATATGGTTAGTGGAATTATCGAAGCTTATGCAGGCAATGGCACGAATGGCTATTCAGGGGACGGGGGACCGGCAACGGCTGCAAATTTCAGCAAGGTATTTGGGCTTGTTGTTGATAAAGTTGGTAACCTATATATTGGTGACTGGAACAATGGCAGGATCAGGAAAGTCGACTATGCAACGGGGATAGTCACTACTGTGGTTGGTAATGGTACTGTAGGATATTCGGGTGACGGAGGTCCGGCGACAGCAGCTCAAATCAATAAAACCACTGCTATTTGTTTCGATAGCTGCGGAAATATGTTTTTCTCGGATGAAAACAACCAGCGCGTTAGGCGCGTTGATGCTACAACTGGTATTATTACCACGGTAGCGGGAAATGGCACAGCTGGTTACTCTGGAGATGGAGGTACGGCAACAGCTGCGGAGTTTAATCATCCAACTGGTGTCGCAATTGATAAATATGGTATGCTCTATGTCGCTGACTATTATAATCATAGAGTACGTAGGATAACGCATGTCACCTGCAATTACAAAGCAACAGACGTAGAAGAAGTGGTTTTAGGCAGCACCAGTATTGCCTTGTACCCAAACCCTGCTGAGGATATTGTTACATTAAAATCAGGGCTTCCTATACAATCTGTAACAGTTACTAATCTTGTAGGTCAGGTGGTCTACGACTCCCACCCACCCGCAAACACCACCCAAGCAGCCATTGCCGTTAAAAACTTGCAGGCCGGCGTTTACTTTGTGCGGGTTGTTGGTGCAGATGGCGGGGTTGCAGTGCAGCGTTTTGTGAAGGAGTAGGGGGTGTATGTTATTTTAATAACACTGGTATAAGCGTCTCGCTGCGTCCCTTTAATAGCAAACGTCCGCTTGCCAAACAACACAAGCGCAACGCTTGAATGGTTTAGGCCTAAGCGGATGCTTTGAACAGTGTAAACATACTTCTTCGGTTGTTCGATTATGAAATAAATTAAGTATTTTTCACGCAAAATTAATTGCGTTTTGAAATGCATCTACTATGAAATATAAAAATATGCCATTGCAAAATAGAGCAGCTATACTAATTCTTCTAATTACTGCTGCGTTAATGTTTTTGCTATTTTATATTACCCAATCCCGTTATGAATCTAAAGGAAATACAAAACAAGAACTTTCTAAACAGCAAAAAATTTGGTATTCATATCTTTATTTTCAAAAAGTATCTGAAAGAGAAGCTGGTTGCAAGGGTGATGGTGATTTTGATTGCACGGAGCGATTTAATCGAATATGGCCGGCATATTTAGACAAAATAAAAAAAGACTTCAATATCGATGGTGCGTATTTTGACAAAATACTTAAAATAAACACGGATAATATGGTGCAAAACAAGGACTGGTCAGATAACCGTTTAAGTGAAACGGAATTGAAGAGCATTTTGAAAATTCAATAAAAGCCCATATTCCTATTCCACCTCAGCCCCCTCATCCTTTTCCTCATGAAAATAATTCCAGATGATGCGGGCCTTTGATGCGCCTGCGACGCGGGTGAGTTCGCGCTCAGTGAGGGTCTTTATATTTTTTACAGAGCGAAAGGCTTTGAGTAGTTCTATTGACGTTTTTTCGCCTATACCGGGTATCCCTTCGAGGTCGTTTTTAATGGTGCCCTTGCTGCGCACCTGCCTATGAAACGTAATGCCAAACCGGTGTACTTCATCCCTTATGCGCCTTATGAGCAGGTGCGCAGGGTTGTCATAAGGTAGTTGTAAGGGCTCGCTATCGCCGGGGAAAAAGATAGATTCCTCCTGTTTTGCAAGGCCTACAATGGTCATCTTGCCTATAAGCCCCAGCTTGTCAATACTCTTGAGCGCGGCGCTCAGCTGCCCCTTGCCACCGTCTATTATTACCAGCTGTGGTAGGGGCTGCCCCTCATCGCTCAGGCGTTTATAGCGGCGGTACACTATTTCACTCATTGATGCAAAGTCGTTGATGCCCTCTACGGTCTTAATGTGAAAATGGCGGTAGTCCTTCTTCGCCGGCTGCCCGTCTCTGAAGCATACCATAGCTGCCACGGGGTATGCCCCCTGAAAGTTGGAGTTATCAAAACACTCTATATGGGTTGGTAACTCTGTAAGCTGCAGGGAATCCTGCATTTCGGCAAGTACATTGAGTGCATCTTCCTTGGTGGCTTCACCTATCATCAGGGTGTCCTTGCGCTTTACTTCCTGCCTGAAAATTTCGGCATTTTTTATGGCGAGGTCCAGTAGCTGGCGCTTATCACCGGCCTTGGGTATGGTCACTTTTATGTTGGTATCGGCCACATTTATTTCCAGGGGCACTATCACCTCGCGGGCATTGCTGCCGAAGCTTTCCCGCAGGTTGTCCAGCGCCAGCGAAAGCACATCTTCCTCCTGTTCATCGGCCTTTTTTTCTATTTGCAGGGTCTTGGTGTGCACAATGGTACCCTTGCTCACCATCATGTAGTTCACATAAAAGTAGTTGTCATCGGCCAGTATGCAGGCTACATCGGCATTGTCCATGCGCGGGTTCACTATGGTCGATTTGCTCTGGTAGCTTTGCAGGCTTTCTATCTTTTTCTTTATGATCTGTGCTTTCTCAAACTCCAGCTTTTCTGCGCGGTCCAGCATTTCGGTTTTGAGTTCTTTTACCACATCGGCTATATTGCCCTTCATCACATACCGCACCTGCTGTATCTGTTCGTTGTAGTCGGCTTCTGTTTGCAGCCCCTCGCATGGGCCCTTGCAATTGCCTATGTGGTACTCCAGGCACACCTTGTACTTGCCGCGGGCTATATTGCCGGGCGATAGGTTGAGGCTGCATGTTCTCAGTGGTATGTTGTGTTTTACCAGCTCCAGCAGTTCTTTTACACGGGCAAGGCCGGTAAACGGCCCCAGATACTCGGAGCCATCACGTATCACCCGGCGGGTAAAAAATACCCGTGGGAAATGCTCCTTTTTTATGACGATATAGGGGTAGGTCTTATCGTCTTTGAGACTTATGTTGAAGCGGGGCTGGTAGTGCTTTATCAGTGAATTTTCGAGCAGGAAGGCGTCGTGTTCTGAGTCGGTGACGGTAAAGTCAATGCTGTGAATGAGCGATACCAGTTTGCGGGTTTTATAGTTATCCAGCGTCTTGTTGAAGTACGAGCCCACGCGCTTGCGCAGGTCCTTGGCCTTACCTACATATAGCAATTCCTTGTTCTCATCGTAATACTTGTAGCAGCCCGGCTGGTGGGGTATGGTCTGAGATAAAGTACTGAATTCGGCCCTCGTCATTTTGCAGTAATAAGTTCAAGTTGCGGATAGAAATATTGTTGCAAATTTCAGTATTTCGCAGTGCAAAACGTGCAGTTTGTTGCAGTAATTTATTGCCCCTGGCAGCAGGCGACATAATGGATAAATGCGAGCGGCAAGTGCGCTATTTGGGGATAGCGTCGTAAGTAGTAACCAGTTCTTTTTTGGAGCCTACCAGCGGGTGGTCATATTGCTGAATCTGAATGATTTTTACTGGTGCGTAGTAAAGTTTCTGTATCCTTTCGTTCCAGATGGACTTTTTATAAGTCTCTATATATACGCCCCTTACTTTCATGGAGTTAACATCCATGGTTATCAGTAATTTTTGGGTAAATAGGTTTTTGTTGTTGGCCACATACATAAAGTTGTGCGTGTTGTCAGTGGCGTCATCAAACTGATTAAAGGTATATTGCCCAAGAAATTTGCGGTCGCTGATGTCGGTTTCCACAAATGTTTTGAGGATAGGGCGCCAGTCCAGCTGCTCTATATTTACGTAAGAGGTATCTGTTTTTCCGTTCAGGGTCACCGTTTGTTTAAATACGATTGGCTCGCCCGCGTGTGTTTGCCACTCATCGAGCGAAAACTGCTTCACTGAAAAGTAAGTACCTTTTACATTGGCAAACATATCCAGCTTGTTATCTTCCTTGCAGGAAGAAAGAAACAGAGTACCAAGCAGGGTAAAAGCAATAAAAAACCTGAACATTTTTTTCACGGGGCGAAATTAGTAAAAAAGCGGCGTTGAAATCAATTAAGCTGTGGGTCTATTGGCACATTGGCAAGGAAAGCATAATTTTTGCCAAGGCTTGATATGGCTTTCTTCCATACGGTATGTGCGCTCTCCTCAAATATGAGCTCGGGGGTAGCATCGCCAACTATCCAGGTGCCCTCGGTCATTTCTTTATCCAGCTGCCCTTCTGACCATCCTGAGTAGCCTATAAAGAGTCGCAAGTCGCTCTCATTAAACTCGTTGTGCTTAATGATCTGTTGCAATACCTGGTAAGAGCCACCCCAATAAATGCCGGGCGCCACAAGCATGCCACCCAAAACTTCAGGCATACGGTGCATGATATGGAGGGTATCGGGCTGCACCGGGCCGCCGTTATATATCGTAACCTGGTGTTGAGATCTTTCCAGTTCCTTTACCAGATCGCCGATGGTTACCGGCGTTGGCTGGTTGAGCACGAATCCAATAGAGCCTTCTTCGCCATGCTCACATAGCAATACAACAGACCTCGAAAAATTTGGGTCATTCAGGAAGGGCGTTGCGATGAGCAACTTGCCCTTGGCAGGTGGTGTTTTATTGGTGTTGCCTTCCAGTTTTTCAAAATTCATTTCGATAAAAGTAATACAAAATATTTTGTTACAAAAGGTTCCCGATGCTTTTTGATGCAGCTATTACCAATTCAGTCGTTGATATATAAAAAAGTAACTATTTTTATTAGGGTGTTCCGACATCAACTCGATTTGTTGGTGCGGTGTGATGGCCTGCATAAGAACGCTGTGGTTTGGTACTATTATCTGGAGATCCTTATTTTATTGCTGTTATCGATCAATGCCTGATTGAGCTTAATAGCGAAGGGAAAGTACTCCAGCTGAAATTTTTTGGAGGTATAATAGTACTTCTTTTTTGAGGTCGCTTTAAGCACAAGATTATCATAATCAAGTTTATACAGGTACGATATTTGCTGCATTTTATGGTTTAAAATCACAAGCCCCTTGCCATAGGGCAGGCCGGAGCCTACGGTGCTGCTGGTGCTATCGTGAGCTACAGATTCTGTGCGGCTTTGGTAGGCATATTTGCCATAGTAAACCACTATGAATTCGGTATCTACATCAGCCATTGGATTGCCTTCTACGGGTGTCATATCACCCTTCAGCAGGCAGCCATATTTGTGGGCTTTAACGGCATCTTCGTTGGTATCAACGAAGTAATACACCGGGCAAAAATGGAAATTGTCGGTAAAATCATTGATCATGGCAGAGTCGGCACCAGCGATATCGCGGTTAAGAATTGCAATGAGCGAGTTGTTGTGGGCGGCTTTAAATGCGTCCATGCGGTTCTTTTCAGATTTTAGTTCCACAAGCACTGCCTTCACATTCATTCTGGCACTTGCAGCCGGAATTACGCCCAATAATGCAGCAACTAAAAGACTAAGTATATTCCTGGAATTCATAAACATATAGAAGTTAACTAATGCAAAGGGCAATTGTGCAATGCTGTGCCGAAGTTAAGAAACATTGATAAAACAACTCCGGCGTGTCAACGTTCCTTACCCTTTTTTTACTGCGACGAAATTGAGGCCAAAGAAAAAATATTCCCTCCTTATTCCGGGTGTCGACTGGATCTGAAGTTCTTTTTTCAGCAATGCTGCGGGGTCAGAGAAACGATATTTTACTGGCAGAAAATACCTGATGTATTGCACGCTTTCTTCCTTAATGCTAAATCCATTTTGCGTAAACAGGTCGCCCCAGCTTTTGAGGCTGCGTATGTTTTCATTACCTATAAGTATGTCTTTCTGTAGTTTTTCGTCCCAAATGGTGATGATCCTTTTGTTGCCGCGGTATTTATACAGCTTTGCGCGTTGTATAATGTTGCTGCCATTTTCTTCTATAGAGAGCACGCGGCCGCCGGGTCTCAGGCAATTGTTGAAAATCTGCAATGCATCGTTTATGGGCTCCAGGTGGTGCAGTGTATCCTGAACAATGATCAAATCATAGGTATTTGCAGCCGGGGGATGGTCGAACAGATTTTCGTAGGTACAGGTAAAGAGTGAGGTATCGCCGTACCTGCTCCAATATTCTTTTCTTTTCTGTACGGTATCGTAGTAAAACTCGAGCGTGGTGCCGTGTGTTTTTATGCCGTTCATAGCAAGGAAAAGGCATGTGGTGCCGTAGCCGCTGCCACAATCCCAAATGGACAGGCTTTTACCCTCAGCTACACAGCTTTGTATATACCTCAGCCGCTGCAGGAAATAATTCCGGCGAAAATGCCAGGAAGATTTCTTGCCCAGGAACTTGTAATAAGGTTGCATTTCTGAATGCACTTCCAATTCTTTAACCATCAGTTCAAAGAACTGTTCCGGCTGCATCATATTAATTAATGGTGGTTTCTTGGCTACAATAAACAAGGTGTCCCGCATCTCTAAGGTGTGGGACACCTATGCTTTCATTAAAGCTCAAAAGTAAGATGAATCACTGAAAAATTCATAGGTGTGTTTATTTCTTTATTTAACTATGAATATTGTCATGCCGTTTTTTTTATGAAGCACCGATCTTGAACCAAAAAGGTTAACCGCAAAGAACGCAAAGGGCACGCAAAGGAGGCGCAAAGCAGGCAAATGCGGCAAAGAACGCAAAGCAGGCAAATGATGCAAAGAACGCAAAGAACGCAAAGGAGGCGCAAAGCAGGCAAAGGATGCAAAGAACGCAAAGGATACGCAAAGAATGCAAAGAACGCAAATACCCAAAACACCTTTCGCGCCTTCCCCGGGCTCTGTTTTGCTAACTCAGCATTTAAATATTTTGCCAAGTTGTGACCCAAAGTTGTTGTTGAGGTTTAACTATTTCCTTCGTTCTTTTTTACGTCTTTTAGCAGTTTTAGTGTGAGCATACTAAGTACGGCAAGCACTATCAC
>CAILMA010000600.1 GCA_903835145.1 uncultured Bacteroidota bacterium | reverse complement strand
GTCAACGTTCTTGAGGCCATGGAACTGAATATGTTGAGTGAAATTCAGTCTAAAAAAGGTTTAGTCGTGTTTTATGTCGTCCGTCAGCTTTCTGTGGCACTATTTTTGTTGTTACCTTAACCGTCAAAAATTGTTTCTTCAAACGTTTAAAAAGATACGTCAGGCAGTCTCCATTATACTTTATGTATTTGTACCTTTGCCCCTGAAAAATGAGCCCCGGAATTGTACTTGGAACCAATCGTCCTGACCTGTTACGGGAAGAAACCCTTGCGGACTTGTTCCGCATGTCAGCAGGCGAACATGCCACTAAGACGGCGCTGATATTTGAAAATGAATCAGTTACCTATGGTGAACTTGATAAATGGAGCGACGCCATGGCGCTCCGGCTTGCTGATTTAGGTGTAAAACCGGGTGATGCAGTTGGCCTTTGGTGGCCGCGCGGCCTGGAGTTGCACGTTGCTGTTCTTGGCATCGTAAAGGCAGGTGCAGCCTATGTGCCGCTCGACAGGGAAATGCCTGCCGAAAGGGTGGAGACAGTATTAAATGAAGTAAATGCTTGTGCTTGCATTAGCGATGGTACGCTCAGTATACATTGTCCTATCCTAAGCGTAGTACCTCAGCCGGATGCTAAAGAACATATCTCGAGAACAGCCGGACCAAATCCTGATAACTGGGCCTACGTACTTTATACATCGGGTAGCACTGGCAAGCCTAAGGGCATACCTATTACGCACCGGATGATATGTCACCTCGTTCGGGCCGAACAAACGGTAATTGAGGTGCGGGCAAGTGACAAGGTTTACCAGGGTTTTTCCGTATCATTTGATATGTGGTGCGAGGAAGTTTGGATAAGTTATTTTGTCGGGGCAACCATGTGGGTGGCCGATGCCACTACCACAAAATCGCTCGACGAACTTGACGAAGTACTCAGAAAACAGAAAATAACCGTTTTTCATACAGTCCCAAGTCTATTGGCTGTGATGAACGACGACGTGCCGCTTATAAGGATAGTAAATGCAGGCGGCGAAGCCTGTACCACGCAGGTGCTGAACCGGTGGTCAGTGCCGTCCCGTGAGTTTTTCAATAGTTATGGACCAACGGAAACCACGGTTACGGCTACGCTTACAACGCTTAAGCCGGGAGATGCCATAACTATTGGCGCACCTTTGCCTAACTATAATCTTGCGGTAGTAGATGAGCAATTGAACATATTACCGAGAGGTGAGCGTGGCGAACTGGTAATTTCAGGACCCGGAGTCTCACATGGTTATGTGAACCGACCAGAATTGACCAAGGAAAAATTTGTTGCGAAGCCTGAGTCAATGGCACAATTGCCCGGAGATATTATCTATAAAACCGGGGACGCAGCCATTATTAACCCCGATGGAAGCATAGATTTTCAGGGTCGTCTTGACGATCAGGTCAAGCTTCGCGGATATAGGATTGAGCTGGGTGAAATTGAGAATCAACTTAGTAACCTAACAGATATTACTTCTGCTGCTGTTGCAGTAAAAAAAGACATTAACGGGCAAGATCATCTCGCTGGCTATGTAGTTTGCGATGATCCGGTCGCTATGAATCAACAGAGCATTAGGGAGGCATTGGGTAAGGTACTGCCTTCTTACATGATTCCGAGTGTCATAATGCAACTTGCAGAGATGCCCCGCCTGCCAAGTGGCAAAATAAACAGAAAGGCGCTGCCGGTGCCGGCAATGTTGCTCGAAAATTCTATTTCCGCATCTCAGGATGTAATTGATATTGACGCACCAGTTGGCGATCGTGTCATTGCGGCGCTTCGTAGGAATTTCCCTAATAGAGTTATAGAATTAAGTCAGGATTTTTTCACCGATCTTGGTGGGCACTCGCTGCTCGCCGCGGCTTTCGTTTCCCGTTTACGCAAAGAAGCAAATATCCCGCAGGCATCGCTTAAAGATATTTATACCAAACGGCCACTGAAGGCACT
>CAILMA010000599.1 GCA_903835145.1 uncultured Bacteroidota bacterium | reverse complement strand
GTGGTTACAACGCTAAAGATGCTACCATTGCACTCCTTTTACATTCGGGAAAGGTTCTTTCCTGTATTGTATTCCCCATCTTTTTCTTCCTGTTTTTATCGGGTGGTGAGTTGATGGGGCTACTGCATTATCCCGATTCCACTCCGGTATTTTTGATTTCTGTTTGCGTATTGCCATTGCGGGCTTATAGCTTTACCACGGTTTTGCAGAAGCACCATAAGGGTGCTACTATAAACATTGGGGCGGTGCTTGATCTTGCACTTGCCTGCGCGCTTTTTTATCCTTTTTACCGGTGGCTGGGACTGCCGGGGGTGGCGCTAAGTTTTGTTGTCTCTACCTATTTTCAGGCGGCATTTTATCTTTTTCATTCGGCCCGCGCGTTGCAGGCTGGCGTTTTTGAAATCATACCATTAAAACACTGGCTTCTTCAGCTTATTGTTTTTGGCTCTTTATTTATAGGAATTCATTATGTGGCAAAGTTGTATTTTACCGGCCATATTGTCTTATTTTTGACTGGAGCGGTTATGATAGCCCTGATAGGAGGTTCGCTTTGGTATGAACTGCGCAGTCAAAAGCAGCCATCTTAACAACTGGAGCATTTCCAATATTTTCAAGTATCTATTTTAAAAAGAAGAAATTCATCATGTCGGCTCATAGCAACAGAAGCAGATTAAAAGATATAAGTAACACAGGCTTTGGCCCCAACAGTGGTGTTGAGGGCGCGAGGCTCATTAACCCCGATGGGTCAACGAACTTGCGCAAAACCGGTATTCCATTCTGGGAGCGCATCAGCATATACCATACGCTGCTGCGCATGAAGCGGTCGAGCTTTTTTTTGGTCATATTTGTATTTTACTCTGCCATCAATTTGTTTTTTGCTGTGATGTACATGCTCACTGGGGTCGAGCACTTGGTTGGAGTAGAAAAAGGGCAGACCGTAATTGACAAGTTTATTGAAGCGTTCTTTTTCAGTTCTCAGACACTTACCACAGTAGGTTATGGCAGGGTATCGCCAGAAGGTCTGCTTACGAATGCGGTCGCTTCGCTTGAGTCGCTGCTGGGTATTTTGTCGTTTGCGGTGGTAACAGGTCTTATCTATGGGCGGTTTTCCCGCCCGAGGGCATACCTTATTTTTAGCAACAACCTGCTCATCGCTCCTTATAAAGAAGGTAAAGCTCTTATGGTGCGTATTGCAACTTATAAAAACAATCACCTTACTGATGTTGAGGCTCAGCTTACGCTGGCTATGCACGTAAAGGAACACAACAAAACAGTTACGCGTTTCTACCAGTTACCGCTTGAGTTCGCAAAAATCAATTCTCTCGCGCTTAGCTGGACAATAGTGCACCACATTACAGAAGATAGTCCACTCAATGGTATGACGAAGGAACAGGTTGTTTCATCAAAAATGGAAGTGATTGTGAATATTAAGGCTTTTGATGACCATTTTTCTAATATAGCGCAGCAACGTACTTCTTATACCTACCAGCAGGTTATTTATGGTGCGAAATTCCTGCCGATGTTTGAACGGGCGAGGGACGGTAAGTACACTATACTTGAGCTGGATAAAATTAATGCACACGAGTTGGTTGATATTACCGAGCTGGTAGAGGCGTAATTTACCGTTGGTGAAACGGTGCCGGATTTGAAATTTATAAGAGGAGCTAATTTTTTTAAACGGTTTACTCTATGGAGCGGCGGATTTGATATTGCGCCGCGGGGTAGACATTTCATCTAAAATCGTAACTTTGCAATATGCGGTTAACAACGTCACTTTCGTCACAAACTGAATACTATTTAGAAAAGGAAGCCCAATACGGGGCTCACAATTACCATCCGTTGCCGGTAGTACTTACTCGCGGCAGGGGTGTTCATGTTTGGGACGTTGACGAAAAACGCTATTTTGATTTTCTTTCCGGTTATTCAGCTATTAATCAGGGTCATTGTCATCCGCGTATTATTGAAGTTTTTATAGAGCAGGCTCAGAAACTTACGCTCACTTCCCGTGCATTTCATAACAATGTGCTTGGCGAGTATGAAGAATATATGCACAGTTTTTTTGGTTACGACAAGGTGCTGCCGATGAATACTGGCGTTGAAGCGGTAGAAACCGGGCTGAAGCTTGCACGCCGCTGGGGATATGAAGTGAAGGGGGTAGAGCCCGGTAAAGCTAAAATTATAACCTGTGGCAATAACTTTCATGGTCGCACAATAAGCGTGGTATCCTTTAGCACCGATGCTGATTCACGGCGCGATTTTGGTCCGTTTACTCCGGGGTTTGATACAATACCTTACAATGATATTGCTGCCCTTGAAGCAGCTTTGGAAGATAAAAATGTGGTTGCTTTTCTTGTAGAGCCTATCCAGGGTGAAGCAGGTGTGATTGTGCCCGATGCTGGCTATCTCACCAAGGTGGCAGCACTTTGTAAGCGTGCGCAGGTATTGCTTATAGCAGATGAAATACAGACCGGACTTGCCCGCACCGGTAAAATGCTGGCCTGCGATCACGAAGAAGTGCGGCCTGATATCTTACTTTTAGGTAAAGCATTGAGCGGCGGCACAATGCCGGTTTCCGCTGTGCTGGCCGACGATGAAATAATGCTTACCATCAAGCCGGGCGACCATGGGTCCACCTATGGTGGTAATCCATTGGCGTGCAAGGTAGCTATTACAGCCTTGCAGGTATTGAAAGACGAGCACATGTCAGAGAATGCAGCGGTGCAGGGTGCGTATTTCCGTGAGCAGTTGCTGGGGCTTGGCAACGAGTTTATTTCGGTTGTAAGAGGCAAGGGTTTGCTTAATGCAATTGAGATAAAACACCCTGTGAAGGACGCTGCATGGGAAATGTGCCTGAATATGAAAAACAATGGCCTGCTTGCTAAGCCTACCCATGGCGACAAGATAAGGTTTGCGCCACCATTGCTCATAAGCAGGGAGCAGGTAGACGAGTGCCTCGATATCATAAGCAGGTCGCTTGTGTTGTGATTTCTATGCCTCTTGCAATAAGTTGATTGCTTTCTGTTTATGACACCATATGCAGTAGTGTTCCCGGTGCTTTACGCTGGAAGAGCTGCGTTATTTACCAAAATTTTATATAACCCTTTTGTGGTGGCATTATGTTTTGAGTAGTTTTCCCATTAATTTCGGGATAAATTTTAGACCAACCACTTAAAAATAAAACCATGGCAATTAATCTGCAAAAGGCCAGAAGATAGATATAGGCCTCACGAAAATGAGTGTAGGGCTGGGCTGGAACCCCAATGAGGGTACCGGAGCTGCATTTGACCTCGATGCTTCCGCATTTATGATAGATGGCAACCGGCAAATACCTGCCGAACCGTTTTTTGTTTTTTATGGTAATACTGATTCTCCCGACCAGGCCTTACACCACACCGGCGATGACCCTACAGGTGGCAACAGTGCTGCTGGCGATGACGAAACCATTATGGTAGATCTTAGCAAGGTAGATGCTCGTGTAAACGAGATTTTATTTGTTGTAACCATCCACGATGCTGTAAACCGGAAGCAAAATTTTGGCCAGGTAAGGAATTCATACATCCGCATTGTAGATGATGCGAACGGACAGGAAGTTGCTAAATATGAGTTGGGCGAAGATTTTTCTATAGAAACAGCCGTTGAGTTTGGCAGGCTCTACAGAAGAGACAACAAATGGAAATTTGAAGCTTCAGGCATTGGCTATAAAGAAGACCTTGCTTTCTTTTTGGCAAAATACTATACCGGACAAATCATTAAATAATTGGTGTGCTGCACTCAAATAATTAACAATGGCAATAAACTTAGTAAAAGGTCAAACAATAGACCTGCGTAAAGGGGATAAGGGAGAAAGCTACGACCTTTCTTCAGTTACTATAGGGCTGGGGTGGGATGTGCGCCAGCAGAAAAGCAGTGGCTTTTTTGGTAAGTTGCTCGGCGGTCAAAAGGAAGCTGAGTATGACCTTGATGCGATTGCCTTCTTGCTTGATGCCAACGATAAAGTGGCTGATATGGGCAGGAGTGTGCAGACAGGCGATGGTCGCTCAGTAGGTTTTTATGAGGGCGATATCATTTTCTTCAACTCACAGAAGCATCCATCGGGTCATATTTGGCTCACGGGCGATAACCGCACCGGTGCAGGCGACGGCGACGATGAGCAAATCATCGTTAAGTTGGACTCACTGGATGCAAAATACCAGAAGATATTGTTTGTTGTTTCCATCTACCACGGACGGCAGAACAACCAACATTTTGGACTGCTCGAAAACGCGTTCATACGTGCCGTAGATAAGAACGGGAAGGAAATAGCCAAGTTCAATTTATCAGGCGATGCATCATACAATGGCAAGTGCTCTATGGTATTCTCAGAAGTATATCGTAAAGATGGAACCTGGAAGTTCCGCGCAATTGGCGAACCGCACGAGTCTGATAGTTTTGTAGACATTCTGAAAAAGTATTCATAGTACGCGACAATCATTAAATTGATGACCTCTGTATTTGTTAGCTGCGGGAAAGGATTTTAAGTTCTTTCCAGCAGCTTTTTTGTGCATTAAATTTGACTACCGGTATCGAATTATCCGGGTCCGAAAGGCAAATTTGAAAGCAAGCATCTAACATTTTCATTTTTTGAGCTGTAACGGAAATCTGTTATCTTTGTGCATCTATAAATGGCTGTATTTTACGACATCAACACCCTGCCTGCATTCCACAAGGCCGTTTTGACGGTGGGTACATTTGATGGTGTACACAAGGGGCACAGGGCAATATTACAGGAAGTAGTGCAACACGCTAAAGCAGTGGGCGGGGAGAGTATTCTAATCACTTTTGATCCTCATCCACGCAAGTTGTTGTTTCCGCACCAGCCACTGGGTATTATTACGCCGCTGCTTACGAAGCTGAAGCTTGTAGAAGAAGTAGGTATAGACCATGTAGTAGTAGTACCTTTTACTACACAGTTCTCACGACTTACTGCAACCGGGTACATCGAAAAATTTCTTATTCATTACTTCCATCCCTACAAAATCGTTATTGGCTACGACCATAGGTTTGGCCATGACAGGCTTGGAGATATTAATATGCTCAAGCACTATGCACCGGTGCATAATTATGAGCTCGTTGAGATACCTGCACAACTCATAGATGCTGCGGCAGTAAGCTCTACCCGCATAAGGCATGCCCTGCGGGACAGTCGCATGCAGGATGTGGAGCACATGCTGGGCCGTAGGTACACTATAAAAGGGGTAGTAGTGCATGGTAATAAGCTTGGCAGGACAATAGGGTTCCCGACAGCGAACATAGAGCCTGAAGACCCGACACAGATAGTGCCGCCCATTGGCATCTATGCCATAAAATTACTGCATGGCGGTGCGGAATACGGAGCCATGCTGAACATTGGCTATAACCCTACAGTTACCGACAAAAAAATAATTAGAATTGAAGCTAACATCTTCGATTTTGATAAGGATATTTATGGTGATGAGCTCGAAATTATCTTTCTGCATAAGATACGTGATGAGCATAAGTTCGCATCTTTACAGGAATTAAAAAACCAGTTGAATAAG
>CAILMA010000598.1 GCA_903835145.1 uncultured Bacteroidota bacterium | reverse complement strand
TTTAAAGTTATCTTCCTTCCATTCGCCGGTCCACTTATGGATGGCACTCGTGCGGAACGGTGCTGCGACTGATGTGGCAGTGACAAAACCAACACCGTAGCAGCCCAGGAACTGCTGAATCTTTTTGCGGAAGGTTTGTGTGAGCAGGTCGCCCTCTATCATACTATCACCGAGCCATGCTATGCGAAGTTTGCCTTTTTTGCTTTTTTTCAGCTCATACAATTTGTGCATGATAGCAGGTAGGGCAGGCAGCGTTGTATCGGTGTAAAAAGCAGTTATGGTGCTGTGCGATTGATACATGGCCAGCGTTCGCGGGGGCAATGGCTCGCCAGTTGCAGCATTGCTATCACTTTGAGGAACTGCAACGAGCGTATCGGCAGGCAGGATAACTGACGAAAGTGCCGAATCCTGATTCTTGTGCTTGATGACATCTGAAATAATACTGATGTTATCAAGATTGAGCAGATGAGGTTTGTAAACAGCCGCAAACAAGGAGTATAAAAATAGAATGATTGTAGTCACTAAGGTGAATACAACTACATTCTTATTGTAATTCATAAGGGAAACGGGAATTTATTCCCGCAAAAATAACCAATATTAAAGCCTGTTTGTTGAAATAGTATTCAATATTCTTTTCTCCCATATCTGCGGTTTGCCGGAATAGCCGCTTTGGCTTATAGCCTTTACCCACTGTTTTGGGTCGTTGTTATTTTTCAGGTCGGCATAGAAGTTTTTGTGGGAAATCACGCGGCAGAAATCAAGGAAAGAATCTGCGTCGGTATCGTATTGCTTATATCTGCTCCTATATCCTTTCTTTGGCAGATGGTTGCTGCCAACTATTCCAAAATGATTGTTCAGCTTTTTTGCTGCTTTACCAACGCCCGAAGAAGACTCAACTATAGCAACGGCAAGAATGACAGAATAAGGAATACCATACTCCGCAGATAACTCTTCAGTGAGTGACTTATGGTTGCTGATGTACGATGTGTTTTGTGCATTTGCAGTTATCATTACCGCAAGAAAACCAAGCAGCAATAACTTCCTTTTTAATATCCAGCCCAGTATTTTCATATCAATAATTTTAATCAGAGGGATTGTAACTTGTGCAAATATAGGTTTTTGAAGGGCTAAAAACGCATATGTGTGTTGATTTTATTCTATATGGGTGAAAAATTTGCAGCTTCTTAACAGTTGCCGGGTCTCTTAAAATGGTCCTTTTGGGTCACAGACAAGCCACAAAAAAGGCTGATTCGGTTAAGAATCAGCCCCTTAAATTTATTTTAATCAGCCAGATTAGGCCTTGATATTTACTTTTTCGTTCAGGTCAGTATCTACAAGAATACGTCCGCAATGTTCGCAAACGATAATTTTCTTATGCTGCCTTATTTCAGACTGGCGCTGCGGAGGAATCACATTGAAGCAACCACCACAAGAGTCGCGCATAATTGGCACTACAGCAAGACCATTACGGTAGCTTTTGCGAATCCTTTCATAAGCGATCAGAAGGCGGGCATCAACTTTTTCTTTTGCTTCTACTGATTTTGCAGAAAGTACTTTTTCTTCTTTGTCCGTTTCAACAGTTATTTTTTCGAGTTCAGAGCGCTTAATGTTCAGTGCTTCTTCTACATCTTTAATTTTGTCTTCGGTTTTTATCCGGCTGTTGGTGCGGTCGCGAAGATCGAAGCTTGAATCCTTAATGTGTTTTTCATTAAGTCTTACTTCGAGTTCCTGCATTTCCATTTCCTTATTAATAGCTTCGAACTCACGGTTGTTCTTTACGTTGTCCTGTTGCTTTTCGTATTTCTTAATAAGTGCCTGAGCGTCTTTCTTGGCGTTTGTTTTTGCTTCTATAAAAGCGTTGATCGTATTGATTTCTACATCAATATTGTTGATACGTGTTTGTAATCCTTCGATCTCGTCTTCGAGGTCTTTTACCTCCATTGGCAGTTCGCCTTTCAAGGTCTGGATCTCATCTATTTTGGAATCAATCTTCTGTAATGCGAGGACGGCTATCAGTTTTTCCTCAACTGAAAAGTCTTTTACATTGGCCATATCAGCGAAAATATTTTACGGGATTAGTTAATACGTTTGATAAAAGAATGGCAAAATTAGGGAATTTTTTCTTTAAAACCTCTTCAAATATTTCTGGCGTAAATTGTTCGCTTTCATAGTGACCTATATCAGCTATTATTATCCTTCCTTCGGCATCAAAAAACTGGTGGTATTTGTAGTCGCCCGTAATAAAAATGTCGGCTTTCGCGTGCATTGCATTTTTAAGCAGGAAGCTGCCTGCGCCACCACATAGGGCTACTCTTTCTATCTTTTTCCCCCTGAGTGCAGTGTGCCGTATACACTCCGTTTTCATCACGCTTTTAAGAAATGTTAAAAATGCTACCTCATCCATTGGCTCAGTAAGGTTACCCACCATTCCTGCGCCTATCTGCTGGTGTTTGTTGGCTATTGGTACCAGTTCATAGGCTACTTCTTCGTAGCTATGGGCTGCGCGCATTGCACTTATCACGGCACTTTCCCGGTGTTTTTCCACCAGCACCTCAATCTTTACTTCAGCAACAGCTTCCCGCTTTCCGCCGGCCTGACCTATGGCCGGGTTTGCCTCGCTGCCTGGTCTGAAGGTCCCTTCTCCTACGGTATTAAAACTGCATTCCCCGTAGTTTCCTATGGCTCCGGCACCTGCGTCAAACATGGCATTGCGCACCTTGTCAGCAATGGCTGCGGGAGCGTAGGTATATAGTTTATTGAGCAGATTACCCATTGGCGCAAGAACGGCATTGTTCACCAGACCGAGCTTTTTGGCAATCATGGCATTTACGCCATTGTGCATATTATCGAGGTTGGTGTGTGCTGCATAAATAACTATATCATTTTTAATGGCCTTCTGCACTATGCGTTCTACATAGTTGCTACCGGTTATTCTTTTAAGCCCTGAAAATATCAATGGGTGGTGTGCCACTATCAGGTTGCAGTTCCTGCTCATGGCTTCGTCAAGCACAGCTTCCGTTACATCAAGTGTCAAAAGAGCTCCGGTTATTTCAGCAGCCGGGTCGCCCACCTGAATGCCACAATTGTCATAACTCTCCTGGTAAACAGGAGGTGCATATTGTTCTATTGCCGCTATAATTTCTGTTAACTTCATTTGGTTGTGGTTCTTTTAGCCAATAGGCTACGCTAATTGCAAAGGTGCGACAGCAATTTTAAAAATACTTAGAAAATATTATTGACTTTGGGCCTAACAATCTATCTTACACAAGATAAAAAATGATGCTTGTGAAAAATTTATTGATTGTATTGCTTTCAATCCCGTTTCTTGCACAGGGGCAGTCTTACACTGAAAAGTTACAACTCTATCGGGAAGCTTATAGGGCCCGGTTGTTAACCGACAAACCGCCATTAAAAGCCAGTGATACCCAATACCTCCGATTCTTTAAACCTGATGAAGACTATTGCGTAAAAGGTACGTTTGAACCAATAAATGGTGCACGCCCTTTTATGATGAATACCATGCACGGTGGCAAGCCTTTGTCTGTTCGCGAGTTTGGAATTGCTCGTTTTAACCTGAAGGGTGCGGCACTGTCACTCGTCATTTACAGGGTGCTCGCTACTCCTGACGATGACAGAACAATCAAGTTGCTTATACCGTTTAACGACTTGACCAACTACCATGAAACCTTTGGTGGCGGCCGCTACCTCGATGTGGCAATAACTGACATAAAAGGTGCGAACATCGTTCTGGACTTCAACAAAAGTTACAATCCACACACTGCCTATGAAAAGGGTTATCCGTATGTTATACCTCCAAGAGTTAATACACTTAAAGTTGAAATAAATGCCGGGGAAAAAATATTCGGGCATAAACCCGGCTATTGAAGAATAGGCAGGTTAGCACAGCAAACTGCCTCAACTTTCAACTGCTATAAATCGCAACTTTATTCTGGGCTAAGCTTCGTGTGAATCCTTGAAAGCGTCACCAGGCCAATGCGCTTGCCCCCAAAATGGCAGCGTCAGACCCCGGCAGTGCAGACATAATGAGCGAAACTTTATTTTGGTAAATATTAAGCAGGTTTTCTTCCATATGCCTTTGCACATGGCTAAAGAGCAGCTCTCCTGCATTGGCCAGCCCACCAAAAAATATAATAGCCTCCGGCGAGGTTATTGCGATAGCATCGGCAAGGGTCTGACCCAGTATTTTACCGGTGTAGGCGAATAGGTCTAATGCCATGTTGTCTCCTTCCATCGCAGCAGCATGAATGCTTTCTGATGTTATTTCCTGCTGATGGCGCAGTACAGATTTGTTGTCTGAAGCCAGGAGCCATTCCTTTGCCGAACGCACAATACCTGTGGCTGAGGCATAGGTTTCAAGGCAGCCTTTCCGCCCGCAACCACACATTCTACCATCGCGAACGGCTATGACATGCCCGAGCTCGCCGGCAAAGCCATCGCTGCCATAAATAAGCTGCCCGTTGGCTACAAATCCGCTACCCAGGCCAGTGCCAAGCGTTACGAGTATAAAGTCTTTCATGCCCTTTGCTGCTCCATAGGTCATTTCGCCTATCGCTGCGGCATTGGCATCATTTGTAAGTGCAGTTTTTACCCCCAGTGCCTCCTGCATAAGTGCTGCCATTGGTATTACACCATGCCACGGCAGGTTGGGCGCAAATTTTATTTCACCCGTATAGTAGTTGCCATTCGGAGCGCCGATACCAACACCCGATATATGATGGTTTTGCAAAAGTGGGCCGAGCTCACTTTTTAAAGCTGCAACGAATTCAGCCGGAGTATTGTGCCCGGTAGTAGCCATGCCGCCACTCACAAGGATTTCTCCCCGTTTGTTTACTATCCCGAATTTCGTGTTGGTGCCACCAATATCAATGCCCAGAACCTGCTCCCGCATCATAGTCAATTCCTTGTTTTTGTAGCATTCTCCGCACTGCGAAAGCATACCATGCAAGGTAGGCAAAGCCTGCTACGGGAACCCAATATGAATTATGAATACCAATGCTTTCGAGGTCGGCAAGCTTACCCTGTATAGGCGGGATAATTGCTCCACCCAGAATCATCATGATAAGAAAGGCCGAGCCCTGCGATGTAAGCTTACCGAGCCCGGCAATGGACAAAGCAAAAATGCATGGCCACATAATAGAGCAGAACAAGCCACCACTTAGGAAGGAGTATATAGCCACCTTGCCTGTAGATAATATGCCAACCAGCATGCACGCAGCCCCCAGCAGCGAGAAAATAAGGAGTGTGCGTGCCGGCTTATCGCGGCTGATATAGAACGCTATGCCCTGTATAAGAATGCATACTATGTATGCATACAGTGGCTGAATATCATTCTGTGCCACATAGTTGACCGCCAATACAACACCAAATGCCACAACCGGAACTACGAACAACAGCATATTTTTTAATGCTGCACCCGGTTCAAATATTTTTATGGAGCCAGTCCAGCGCCCTATCATAAGGCTGCCCCAGTACATAGAGATAAATGGTGCAACCTGAGATGAAGTATAGCCTCCGAAAGCAGGCTGTTTGAGTAATTCACCCATATTACTTTGCACGGTTACTTCTACTCCTACATAAGTGAATATAGCCAGCATGCCGAGTACAAGTTGCGGGTACTTCATGGCGCCCCAGCCTGTTGCATTTTTCCTGGCACTTTGCAGCGAATAGAGCAGGGTGGCAACTATAACTACGAGGCCGCCTATAAGCCATTTTAAGCGGGTAATTTCTATCTCCTGCAGGAGGTTTTTATCATCGGTGACGACAAGATAACTTCGGAATACCGGCACGAAAATGGCGATCAGTAATACCGTCATCACCAGCAATGCAGTAAGGGCCTTCGGCGATTTCTCAGTCTCGGTCTCATACTTACCCAGCGGTAGTTTTTTTGAGAAGAAAAATACTGATGCAGCTATTATAAATAACACACCAACACAGGCATAGAGTGTTGTTACTTTTCCTAAACCAAGTGAGTTTATTTGAGCGTCAGTTGCCTTGGTGGCACCAAACAAAGCCAATGCAACAACAATAGGCCCTATGGCTGTACCGAATGAGTTGATACCGCCACCAAGGGTTATGCGGTGTGACCCGGTTTCAGCAGGGCCCAGAAGGGCGGCAAAGGGATTGGCTGCGGTTTGTTGTAGCGAGAAGCCAAGTGCTACCGCAAAGAGCCCCGCAAGCATGCCAGGGAAAGTATTGGCATTGACAGCCACTATCATAATGACGGCACCTATGGCCGAAAACAGCAAACCGTAAACGATACTGTTTTTATAGCCCCAGCGGGCTATCACATCTTTTTTAAGGAAGGAAGCCATAAAATAAAGCAGTAAAGCCCCAAGGTAGTAAGCCAGATAGAATGCAAAGTCAATGAGCTGAGATTGAAACTGGTCAAGATTGAAGTAGTGCTTGCAATAGGGTATGAACACCCCATTACCAGCTGCTATAAAGCCCCAGAAAAAGAAAACCGTAATTAACGTAGATAGTGCGCCTGAGTTAGCGGCAGCAGGTTTTTGACCTTGTTGTTCAAGCATACGGTAAAATTTAGGGTAAGATAGGTGTTTTTGTGAAAAATTGGGAACACAGGGTGGTCCTGAGCATATTTTGAGCGACTTGCAAAGCGCATAAAGTATCGCAGTCGGTACATATCTCAATGGCCGCAGGTGAAAATAGTGTGCTGCACTCCAGGATTGTCTATTTCTTCTTAATCATAATATATACGGCCGCTATACCCAGCATGCCACCGGTGGAAGTATTCCAGTGAATCGTTTCCCCCAGCAATATCCTGGATGAAACTGCCGCGCCAAATGGCACGAGAAAAATAAAGCTGCTCGCTTTTTCAGACCCGAGGCGGGTAGTGGTATAGAAGTATATGGTAGTAGCCAAAGCAGTTACGATAGCTGAACCAAAAAACAAATTGAGCCAAAACAAGGGGTCAGTGATGTAAACTGCTCTTTGTAACTCTGCAAAATCGGTTAGCGGAATCAGACATAAAAATGTAACGGCGTACTGCCACAAACTAAACGCAAGAGACATACCATATCGCGAACCAAATGATGTTACCTTGCTCATAACCGACCACGTAAGCGCAGCCAACAGGAAATATAAATTGCCACCAAGAGAAAAAATGCTGGTATTCTCCCACGCTTTAAGCAATACAACGCCAGCCACCAGCCCCAGTACCAAGCCGATGAATTCCCTTCCTACGGGCAATTTTCTGCCAATAACGATACCAATTACGTACGCAAGTACCGGGTTCATAACTGATACGAGCACACCACCTGCTCCGGCTGTGCCGCTTTTAAGACCTTTGAAAAGAAAAAAACAATACAAAGCAAGCAAGACACCTGAAGCCACTACGGCCGGTATACCTGCCGTAGTGATTTTGTAGCCTATTTTTAGCGCCTTCAGCAACAACAACATTGTTACTATCACTATCGCATAGCGGTAAACGGTAAAATTGACAACCGAGCAATAATTTGTTAGTACTTTATTTGATGGCCAGCTCAGTCCCCAAATCAACATACTAATTACCATACCCGGAACCAGGTATTTATTAGAACTTCCCTGCTCAGTCATCAATCAATTATAGAATTTGTAGGATTGTTAGAAACTTCCCGCTGATTAAAATGGGGCATTTGTTTTTGCTCTATTTTTATTGTATTTTGTTATAACCTCGTCACCGAGCAATGAAATATTTTCATTGTTCCTAAGTGCCCTTCGGGACCCTGAAAGTCAAACTGATGATTGCACCCTTACCCGGCCGGCTATCAATGTAAAGTCGTCCGTTTAGCCGCTCGGCACGCACCATCATGTTATTGATTCCATTTCCTTTTTTTACAACCTGGGTATCAAAGCCTTTTCCATCGTCTTTCAATATCATTTGCAGCACATCTTTTCTTTTTAGCGTTATGTCAAGCGTAATATTCTTGGCTGACGCGTATTTCAGTATGTTGTTCAGCGACTCTTTAAATATCATAATCAGGTTGCGGCTCATATCCATCGGTAGCCGGTTCTTCCTGAATTTTTCTTC
>CAILMA010000597.1 GCA_903835145.1 uncultured Bacteroidota bacterium | reverse complement strand
TGGCTATTACCTGCATAACGAAGCCCTCAATGGTGCTATGCACTTTTCAGCCGACAAGCTGGACGTGAATAAGTTTATGGGCACATCTTCTACACCTGCTAAACCGGCCGATACCACCCACATGACGGTATTCCTGGTTCCTGATAACCTCGATATCACTCTTAAGGCTGAAGTTGGCTCCGTTAAGTACGATAAAATATTGCTTACTGATGTTCAGGGCACGCTCCTCATTCGCAATCAAATCATCAACCTGCAAAACATCAGCTGCAAAGGCCTCGATGGCACCATTAAAATGGATGGTTTATACAGCACGAAAACCGACAAAAAGAAGCCTGATTTCGCTTTCGATTACACAGTTGATGGTGTCGATGTTGCAAAAACTTACGATGCTGTAGATATGGTGGCTAAAATGATGCCGGCAGGCAAATACATTTCCGGTAAAATGGCCACCCACCTTTCAATTGAAGGCAAGTTGGGCAGCGATATGAAGCCCGATATGAACACACTCACCGGCAAGGGCGACCTGCAAATGCTTAGTGGAGAGCTCAGTCACTTCCCTGTTACCGACCAGCTTGCTGACAAACTGAATATGTCGCAACTGAAGTCTATCTCTTTGAAAGACTTGAAACTGTTTTATTCCATTGCCAACGGCAGGGTAGTGGTGCAGCCATTCAAGTTTAAAATGGACCAGATTGATGCAGAGATTGCAGGTAGCCATGGTTTCGATCAAACCATTCAGTATGGCGTAAACCTCGCCGTTCCTACAAGCATGATGGGCGCTCAGGGTACCGCTATGGTTACCAACCTGCTCAATCAGGCAAATGCGAAAGGCCTGAACATGAAGATGGGTGATAAAGTGAACCTTGCAGTAAATATTGGAGGAACAGTAACAAGCCCTAAGATTGAGACCAACCTCAAAAACGTGGCGGGCAATGCCGTTGACAACGTAAAAAAACAAATAGAAGACATAGCACAAAAGAAAGTGGACAGCGTAAAAAACGTAGTTAAAGACACCATTAAAGCTGTAAAAACACAAGTCCTCAACTCCGCAAAAGACGAGCTCAAAAAACAGCTCCTTGGCGATACAACCCACAAAACCAACAACACCCTCAACGATGCCGCCGATAAAGCCAAAAAAGGACTCAAAGGCTTATTCGGAAAATAAATCGCAGCAAAAAATTTAATAGCAAAAGAAATGGCGCAAAAAGGCATACACCTTTTGTGCCTTTTTATTTTTTCGAGGGCACAAAGCTGTTTAATTTTGTTTTAGTCGTTTCTTTCGCCACGACCTATGTTAGCTTTTATTGCCTGCTGAGCGACCATCAATTTTCTCTCGAACAAAAAAAGCAGTGCAATGCCCAACGGAACATTGTACTGCCTCTTTAATAAATTCAATAAAACCCCAATCAGACTCGCCACTACGGCTTCAGCAAACACTTTGCAGTTTCTTCTATTGCCTCGCCCTGTTTTGAGGATATTTCTATTTCAGGCGAGTAGCCAAACAGATTTGTTTGGAGATTGGTGATGGGTGACTCAGCGAGGTCCTTGATTGTTGCTTCGGTGAGGGCTCCCTTGGGTTGAAATACTGTATATACATTCGTGGTGCCAACACCTGCAACCGGCAGGTAATTGTCATCGATAACCAATTCTATTATTTTCCCATTCTCCAGCTTCAACTTAACCGTCTCCCCTTTTTTTATGGATTTGTCTACAACTACACCATAAACTATGTAAAGTGCCCAGCTGTATTTGTCGTTCGTGCGCTGAAGCGTAAGTTTCCATTTAAATTTTTTGGAACCTACCGGATTGGTACCGGATCTGATGTGCTCGTTGGAAAAAGCATCGACCTTATCAACATCCAGGTCGCATTTCTGCGCCATTGATTTTGCAGGCATAGAAAGACATGCCAGGCCGGCAACTATGTATGGGAGGAATTTTTTCATTTTCGGTGTTTTTTTTGCAAATGTAACAATCTGTGCGATAAATAGATTGGGATATAGGGGAAGTTGATTAAAGCGATTTCGACAGAGAAATTTTGTTTAAAGTGAGGGCATTTCTGTGTCTATTTAAAAAAAATAGTGGCTTCGACAGGAATCGAACCTGTATCTGGAGCTTCGGAAACTCTTATACTATCCATTGTACTACGAAGCCAACGAGGGCGCAAAGTTATCATTTTAAAG
>CAILMA010000596.1 GCA_903835145.1 uncultured Bacteroidota bacterium | reverse complement strand
TCAGAAACGGTTATACTGTTACCAATCTTTACAACCCAATGCTTAAAACATTGTTCAGGCCATCTTTTCAACCATTCATGCGCTCGTGGATTATGTATGACCCCACAGTGGAAATTAAAAAATTGAAAATCCCTGTTTTATTGCTACAGGGTGAGCGGGACCTTTCCATTACGACTTATGATGTAAAGAAACTAAAAGAAGCAGTACCAACCGCTGCAGTTATGATTTATAAAAACATGAATCATGTTCTTAAAGATGCCTCTCCTGTTATTGAAAAAAACAAGGCGAGTTATTCTGATCCGGGTATACCACTTAATGAAGGATTGGTTCCGTATATTTATAAATTCATAAATGAGTAGTGCCGGGCATTATTTGTTTGTATGTTAAAAATTCTATTTTGAGTAATAAAATAAAAGTTGCGGCTGTAAGTTACCTGAATACAAAACCCCTGTTGTACGGCATAGAAAGGAGTAAGGTTTTCGACCGTATAGAGATG
Source organism: uncultured Bacteroidota bacterium (assembly GCA_903835145.1). Classification (GTDB taxonomy): domain Bacteria; phylum Bacteroidota; class Bacteroidia; order Chitinophagales; family Chitinophagaceae; genus Flavipsychrobacter. The sequence continues at coordinate 1,470 of CAILMA010000596.1, read as the reverse complement.
GTGGTAAATTACCCTTCCCAGCTTGCTCGCAGCTTGCAAGAAGGGAGTATAGACCTTGCCTTGCTTCCTGTGGCTGCTATGCCCGGTATTGCCGGTGCCGAGATCATAAGCGATTACGGTATTGCGGCCGACGGTAATGTGGTTTCCGTGGCATTATTTAGCCAGGTGCCGCTGCATGAAATAAAGTCTGTTTATCTTGATTATCAGTCGCGCACCTCGGTAAAACTTGCTGAGGTATTGCTGAAAAATCACTGGAAACTGGATGTGGAACTTGTGCCGGCAACAGAGCATTATATAGACTATATAAATGGTGCTAATGCCGGCGTGATTATAGGCGATCGTGCATTAAAGCAATTAAACAGTTTCGAATATATCTATGACCTCTCCGCTGCCTGGAAAGAATATACGGGGCTGGACTTTACCTTCGCTGCTTGGGTTGCGAACAAAAAACTTCCGGTTGATTTTATAGCGGAATTTAATGAAGCAAATGCGGCTGGCCTGCAACACATAGAAGAAGTAATACTTGAAAATCCGTTCCCGTTTTACGATTTACGTACCTATTATACCGAAAACATCTGCTATCGCTTAGATGAAAAGAAGGTCGCTGGCATGCGTAAGTTCCATGAGCTCATAAAGCAATAAATCAAAATGCGCTAAGTGTGGTGCAAAGCAAGGACAGGGATGTGCGCTTCATTCACCATTACTTTTGTATGGCTTTTGTGGAAGATGTTTTCAAAAAACGAGTGTTTTCTCGGAATAATTGCGAGCCAGTCGATATTGAATTTTGAAGCAAAGTCGTGAATGGCGTCGTCAATATTGTGTTCATAATACACATGATAAAGTGGGTCCGCAGCTGCAAGTATGTTTTTTGCTGCATTGTTTATTTCGGTATCAACTCCGTCCATCACAATTTCGGGCTGGGCATAGAGTACATGTAGTTCTGCTCCTGTTCTAATTGCTATTTCTCTCAGCTCCACGAGTGCGAGGTCGCTGCCTTCGTACTTATTATCATAGGCAAAGCCTATTTTACGCACATCAGTATAAGCAGTTTCTTCAGGTATTGCCAGTACCGGGTATTTTAGATGGCGCAACGTTTGTAGCAATGTGCTGTCGCTCCATGCCGGATTCTCTTCGCTGTAGCTGTTACCTGCCAAGATCAACATCGGCGCTTCTACGGCTTCGGCATAGTCGTCAATTGCATCTACAAGATTACCGAAAACAACTTTACTGGAGATTGTTAGTTGAGGGAAGCTATCATGCAGGCTCAATAGAAGGTTCTTCATTGCATCTTCTGCCATTTGCTCTGCATCTATAACCGGAGATGGAATCGGTACGTCGCTAAACATTATTGGAATATCATAGCAGTGCAAAACCATTAGTTCGGCATTTTGGGATAGCGCTAATTTGCAAGCGTAACTCGCTGCGTTCCCGGCCGCTTCAGTAAAATCTGTAGCTACGATAAATAATGCC
>CAILMA010000595.1 GCA_903835145.1 uncultured Bacteroidota bacterium | reverse complement strand
CGCTGGTCACCTGTACCAGCGTCTCCGCCTTATGGGTGTTTACTCTTAGGTTCTTCAGTTTTTCAAACCCACGCAACTCTATACCCCACTCCTTCGCCTGGTCAGTGAATCTGAAAAACCAGTTGTTAGAGAGTACAGCATTGCCCGGCAGGTAGTAATAATGTTCTTTCTTGTTGTATTGCACATCGGAGTGCAGGCTCTGCAACTGCTCCACATAGTCTGTTTCCGCCGTTTCGTTGCGCTGCACAATTTTCACTATACCATCATGTGGCTGTATCACATCGCCGAAATAACCGGGGTTGATCTCTATGCCATCATAATTAAACGCTGGCTGCATGATGAACATGTTTTCCCGCTCTGCGAGGTACAATATTTTCGATGGCTTTGTAGCACTTATGCGCTCTATAAGCTCTTCACTAAAATGCACATGCACCCTGCTGCTCCACGACATCAGCTTTTCCTTCAGGAATTCTGACCAGTCTTCAGCAGCAACAACTATCTCACCATTTGGTTCAAATATCTCGGCCAGCATCACTTCTTTAAGCGTGCCCAGGCTATATATCTTGGAGTTATAGGCAAGCAATGCCGCATTTACTCTCGTTACATTGCCATAGGCTACAGCTGCGTGGTCTATGATCCACTCCAGATTTACGACAAAATTATCGCCATCCTTTTTCACTTCAAGCTGCGGATGCACCATACTCTCAGAAAACTGTATCTCCTCCATACCCGTGCTGGAAACAGGTTGCCCTGTTTTCTTCATATAAAGCAGCGGGAAAGCAGAATAACGGTTCAGCAATTTCTGGTACTTCGGCAACAGGTATTCCCAAAGCTGCTCACGCACATCATTCGGTGGCACATTGGCAAGCACATTATCATGCTCCGGCAATATATCGCCGAAAGGCAGATTTTTGCGCAGGTATTTTATCAGTTCTTCCGGTATAAACTTACGGGCCACAGGCAGCAAGTCGCGGTCCGCTTCCCTGAAGCGCATTGGGTTTATATATTGGGCCAGTTCCAGTTTTTCTATTTTGCCTACGAGCTTTTCGTCTTGCTCGTCGGCATTACCCGCTACAAGCAATATATCTACGTAAGGGAAGCGGGACAAACCAGTATCCATCAGCAGGCCAAGGCGTTTTTGCTCGTGCACAACTACAGGTATCTCCACCACTTCCTGCTTCACAGGTTGCGGTGCTACGGTTACTTTCTTTATGGTTGAGTCCAGCACCCGCAAAAACGGCTTGCCGTTTTCGTAGGTAAACGTAAATTTTCCTTTCAGGTCATCACTCAGGCTGTAGCCATATTGCTCCAGCAGTTTATTCTTCTGCACATCCCAGTTTTGCATCGCCTGAAAATATTCAGGTCCATGCTTTTTCAGTAATTGCAGAAACAATGCAGTTTTATGCACACACAGCGGGAACCTCGTTTCATCGCATCCGCAGGAGGTATCGAAATAGCGCTCCTCGTTTTGCTTTATAATGATGTGATAGGTCTTCTTTCCCTCAGTAATATCAGCTTCTATTTTATCGCTCTTACCCGGCTTTATTATGGCTCGGTTTTCTGCGGCCATATCTTCCGCCATATCAATGGCGTCAGGCGGGGTGAAAATCTGCAACACCTGCTTGCTCACCTGCCTCATGCGCACTATGGTGTGCTTCTGCTCGTAACTCACATCCATGTTTTCGAAAAAACCACTCTGTATGATGTCATTAAGCTGAAACAACGCTGCCACTTCGTGGCGGCAAATCTCACCAAGATTGTAAGGGCACTGGCAGCGCACCGACAAATCGGCAGTAGTCAGGTACTTATTAATGGTAACGGTGTAGTAATTCTGGTACAAATCGTTCCGCACTCTGAAACGAACCTGCTCTATGAGGTGATCCACATCAAGCATCTGCACACCTGAAGAATAAAATATTTTTTTACCGCGGCGGATTACTTCTTCGGTGCCATGATTATAAACAAATTTAAGTATGGCGGGTAGCGACATTCACATTAATTGCCCGGTTAGAAAAAGCAATCTGCAAAAATACATAAAAAGGCAGTTTAAACTTCATCTCTCGCTTAAAGGTGTGTTAATTACTCTTTATTTATCTGTAAACAATTAAAATGTAAACGCGATCCCTAAAATCTGCACCCCTTCTGCAAATTCGCACCACAAAACACATGCCACTCTTTCGTAGGCCGACGAGAAACACCAAGTATAACGTTAATTTAAAGCTGTATCTTTTAATCTTATTTTTATCTTTGCCTAATGCACATCGGATTGTATTTCGGCAGTTTCAACCCCATTCATACCGGCCATTTAATAGTAGCCAACCACGTCATTCAGTACACTGATATCGATAAGATCTGGCTTATCGTATCGCCCCACAACCCATTAAAGGACTCACACTCCCTGCTCAATGAATATGACCGACTGCACCTCGTAAATCTGGCCATTGAAGACAATCCCAAATTCAGAGGCAGTAATGTAGAATTTCAGTTGCCCAAGCCATCCTACACCATCGATACGCTTACTTACCTTGCCGAAAAATTCCCGCTGGAGCGTTTTTCTGTGATACTCGGTGCCGATAGCTTTCAGAACATCCACCGCTGGAAAAACTTTGAACAACTGGTTGCGCGTCATTCCTTTATCGTTTACAACAGGCCCGGCTTCGAAATTGAAGATACCTACGGTGCAAAAATCACCATCCTCGAGGCGCCGCTGCTGCAAATTTCAAGCACCTACATCAGGCGGCAGATAAAAGACAAGAAAAGCATCAAGTACATTGTGCCTGCTAATGTAGAACAATATATACTCGCAAATAAATATTATGTGAAGTAAATATAGCCTTCATTCAGTGTCCCTGGCCCGTTTTAATTACAGTTGATTTAAGCCCACAATCCGCTCCCAAAAATTAGTTAAACTATATGCCATTTTGCACTTTATTGCGGCATGGTTTTTGTACCTTTGATAAACGACAACGGTCTTATACCCGTTTTTTAATTATATTTCAATAAAATTTTATTTATGGCAAAGGTTGGAAATGCAATCGCAACGCTCCTGATAGGAGCAGCAGTAGGTGTGGCTGTGGGTTATGTACTCGCTACAGACAAAGAAACACGCCAGGAAGACATG
>CAILMA010000594.1 GCA_903835145.1 uncultured Bacteroidota bacterium | reverse complement strand
GTTTTCTTCGCGGTTAAAAAGCTTTTTATTTTCCCGGGTATTTTAAGACAGTAGTCATCGTCATCGAGATAGAGGAGCAACAGGCCAAGAATGGAAATAAAGAACGTGATGAGACCGAAGTTGATTACAATTAAAAAGTGAAAGAATATGGCCGGTATTATCAGCTTCCTTTTCCACTTTGAAGGGAAGAAGAATGCTGCGACAAGTACCATTTCAAAGGCCAGAACACCCCATGTAAATAGTTTTACCATTGGCGTGAGCGTCATCATTTCGTTGATGTGCTTCAGCCAATCAGGAGCGCCAAGGCGGTAGTGGGAAGTGTAGTAATACACTGCAGTACCTTCCTGCCACTGCCAGGTAAACATTTTGGCATACCCTGCATCATAATATAAAATAGCTGCCTGCAACTGGATAGCAATTATAGCTATGTTGGCTACAATGTTTCGTTGCGACGGGCCGATGTTTTTCTGTTTCCAGGTGTTTATTCGTGGGTCAGTAAGGCATATGGGCAGCAGCAGTGCAGACATTACGAAAGCAAGGTCATCGCCACCATTATAAATGGTCATGTAATTGTGCAGGCTGAAACAGGCCCAAAGATTAAGGATGCCTGTTATCTGTGGAAGGAAACCCGTCATTACAAGTACTAAAAACACCATCACCACCACTTTTGCGTTCTGCGGGTCCATAACCATGAACAGGTCGAAACTTTCAAGTGGGAATTTGCGCCTTTGATCGTGCCGGATGGTGTATCCTTTTATTTTGTCATATTTATGATTGGCAATGATATCCAGATCATTGTTACATAACGTAAGCAGCAGCCCAAAAGCAAGCAGAAAGCGAGCTATTGCAAGCTTTGGCGTATGGATGTTCCGGTTTTTTAGGTAGTCGATAATAGCTCTCATGTTCCTAATGCGTTATGTTCACTGCCAGTACTGTCATCGTCTTATTTTTAGGTTTTCCCTGTCGCATCTTTTCCCAAACGATAGGCTCTTCAATAGAGATCACATATTTTCCGTTTAGCCACACAACGTTTTTGTTCTTAACATCATTGAAAACAAGGGTGTCGGTTTTTATATAATCCCCAAGATTTGCATCGGCAGGTATGGTAATGATGTATTTTTTCATTCGGCTAAGCGCCGCTGAATCGTTTGTAATAACATCGGTTTCGGTGGCAATTATTTTGTAGTCGCGCTTTAGGCCGAAATTATACTTAGGGGTAAAAGACCGTAGGTCATTTAGTACGAGGTTCCCGTCTTTAATATCGTATATCTGGTAAATGGGTTCGCCGGGTCGTTTTACGTAAACATTCCACCGGAACTGATAGATAAGAGAGAGTGTAAACTTGTTGATATATCGTTTTGAATAAAGGCCAAGCGGAGTATAAACGGATACTACGAGGGAGATAAAAAACAGGTAGATGAAGCAGGTGCTCCAAAAGACCAGGTAGTCGTATTTGTTTGTGTTAGTCGTTTTCATTTATCCCGGCTCAATGATAGTCCACAATTTTCACCTTACAAAAGTATTTTCATGTATTGTAAAAATGTATGACGGTAGTCACAGTTAAAAACAAAAATTGAGGTACACTAAAATGGACTGAAAATGTAAAAAAATACCCTCAACTGGTGAGGGTATTTTTTTACATTTAGTTCTTTATTAATTTGTCTACTTTTACAAGATTTCCTGCTTTGTCGTAAAGCTGAATGAAGTACGTTCCATCGGGCAGACTATGAATGTCGATTTCCGTTGCGTGATCCTGTTGAAGGACTGTTCTTCCATCAACAGCATGGATAACTGCCGTAAGCGCAACCGGGGCAACAATGTGCACGAGCTCCTGAGCAGGGTTAGGATAAATGCTCACTTCTATTGCCTGAACAGTAGCAGTATTCAATATATCAGCACCTTGTATGCTCCGAAGTATGTACTCCGTTGCAACTGACTGGCAACCGTTAGAATCTACAACTTTTACGGTATAGTCACCTATGCCGTTTGGTACGTAAACTGCACTATTGGCACCAACTATCGGGATCAGATTTCTGTACCATTGGTACAAGGTATAATAGCCAGCAGTGTGCAATGCAGTGCCATCGAAAGTGATTATTGGATTTGGCAAGGGCAACTCTGTTACAGTAACTGCAACCGCAGCCGTGGTGCAACCACCAGCTACGGTTACAATGCAAGAGTAGTCGCCGCTTAACGTTGCATTATAAGTACTGTTGGTACCACCGGGTATATTTGCCCCGGCAAATTGCCATTGGTAAGTAATACCGGAAGTAGCGGTTACGTCAACCCCCAATAAGGCACTGCCGCCCCAGCAGAAGGTAGTAGATGAATAAGGGATGATAACTGGCGTGGTAACCTCTGTAACAGCAAAAGCAGGTCTTGTAATGTTGCTGCAACCGGTAGGTGCTGTTATGTTTACCGCATAGTTGCCGCCAGCTACAGCCGTGTAATTTGAGGTCAGTGCACCGGCAATAGCGGTGCCGTTCCTGTACCATTGGTAGGTAGACCCGGCAGCACCAGTTGGAGCCGATAAGTAAACGCTTCCTCCCGTACAGAACGCGGTAGAACCGGCCGCAGAAACGGTTACTGCGGGCAATGGTAGCTCATTTACTACGGCAACTGCAGAAGTGCTGCTGCACGGGTAGCTATTGGTTTCTATTAGCTGATAATTTCCAGTGGTTGTTGCGGTATACGTAACGTTTGTTGCACCTGAAATCGGTGTTCCTGCTACCGTCCACTGATAGGTGAGGCCCGCAGTCGTGTCGCCCATAATAAAGACACTATCGCCGGTACAAAAAGTCG
>CAILMA010000593.1 GCA_903835145.1 uncultured Bacteroidota bacterium | reverse complement strand
GTATTGGCGCTACTATTACTTTAAGTGATACTACCTCAGGTGGTACCTGGAGCAGCGGCGGCGTAAGTATGGCAACTGTTGATGCGTCAGGAATAGTAACCGGTGTATCAGGCGGCACATTAAATATCATTTACTCAGTGACGAATGTTTGCGGTACAGTTTCGGCTGCTCATTCTATTACTGTAGATACGCTTCCAGTACCGGGTGTAATCTCGGGTACTGACCGCCTTTGCGTAGGTACTATTGCTGCATTAACTTCTACTATTCATGGTGGCGTGTGGAGTGTTAGCAATGGCCATGCAGGTATCTCAACCGGTGGTATCATTTCAGGTATATCAAGCGGTATTGATACAGTTTACTATACAATGCTGAGCAGCACCTGCCATTCGGTAAGCACTTCTTACATTGATACTGTGGACGGTGTACTTACATCAGGAGCACTTGCAGGACCAGATTCTGTATGCGCAGGCGATACATTGCACCTCGTAATACCAGTACCATGGGGTACCTGGGGCACAAGCAACGGTAACGCTACTGTTGATGCTGCAGGCGAAGTTGTGGGTGTGCATGCAGGTTGGGATACACTTGTGTATGCTGTTACCAATTCATGCGGATTCCATTCTACAACGCTTTACGTTTATGTACGATCTGCATCTGAGTGCGGCACAGCGGTAACTCCAGTTGCGGGTAATGCAGTAATGACGCTTTACCCTAACCCTAACCAAGGGACATTTGTACTGGAAATACCCGCTACAAATGCTGATGCAACAATAACAATTACCGACATGCTTGGCAAGACAGTTGTAACGAGGACTGTGGATAACACCTCTGGTTCAAGGACAACATTTAACCTCGCAGGAATGGCCGCTGGTAACTACCTGATACGTGTAAATTCAGGAAGTGAAATTTTCAGAACTAAGGTTGTAGTTGAGTAATCTCAATTACCAAACATAAAAAGAGCGGGGATAAAGCTGATGCTTTATCCCCGTTGCTTTTTGGGTAAGTCAAAAAAAATTATGCAAGCAATACCTGCCATGCACGGTCAACCTCACCCACATCAAGCAGGTCTTTTGCATATTGATGAAGGCTTGTCTTCCGTCCCTCGGTGTCGTAGGCATAGGTTTTCATGAGGTCCATAAAACGGGCATCATGGGTGATGTCGCTTACTACGGGGATCTCAGTGCAATTGCCAAGCACGCCGAGGTTATTACCTGTAAGTATGCGGCTGTTGCGGATAAAATGTGGAAGTGCATCAACACCAATACCAAGAGCTATGTTGGGCTTGCGCACCTCGAATACGGCACTGCCTGAAGCCCGGCAATAGTAATCGCCGCCCATGCGTGCAACAAGGTCTATTTTATTGGGGTCTATCTGCAGGTTTTCATTGAGCACACTGTCATCGATATGCATGCAAAGCACCTCACAAATAATAAGGTTTGCGGCACCACCCTCTTTGCCGGTCTCTATGACCTGCATCACGCGGCACTCCAGTTGTACCGGCGACTCTTTAACGCGAAAAGGCTTAACCATGTCCGACTGCAAAGGGGTGAAACCGGCCTTTACAAATTCATCAACGTTCCTGGGGTATTCACAACTGGATAAGTTCATTTGCTGAACAATATTGTAGTTCACTACATTGATGACCACTTCATTAGTTTCATAAACATTTTCAAGCGTGTGCTTAATGGTATTATCGCGCACCCGCCGCGCTGGCGAGAAAATAAGTATTGGCGGCTTTGAGCCAAAAACATTGAAGAAACTGAATGGCGAAAGGTTTGCATTACCATCTTTATCGATGGTGCTTGCAAAGCATATGGGCCTTGGGGCTACGGACCCCAGCAAGTAGGCATGCAGCTGTGCTGTCTTTATTTCTCCCGGAACTATTTTCATTTGAAAATCGATTTTGAAACGGACTAAAAATACTGCTAAAAAATAAAAGTTTGGCAACATTTTAAGGGCTGCCAAACTTTCAAATATATACTACGAAAATGTAAACTTATTCTAACCGAAGAGCTACTACACGGTAACAGCAAGCGCCACCTCAACATTAACCGACATAAGCGAAATAAAATCTTCGAAACGGGCTTCAATTTCAGCAGGCTTTAATTCCTGCATTCTGAGCGGGCCGAACTTTTCAACACAAAAAGAAGCCATTGCGGAACCGATAACAACAGCAGCTTTCATGTTTTCGAACGTGTAATCGTCGGTACGGGCAATGTAACCAATGAACCCGCCAGCAAAAGTATCGCCTGCGCCAGTTGGGTCAAAAACAACTTCGAGCGGCAACGCGGGAGCTGAAAATATTTTATCGTTGTAGAACAGCAGGGCGCCATGTTCACCTTTTTTAATGATGATGTATTTAGGCCCCATCGTCTGGATTTTTTTCGCTGCTTTAACGAGGGAGAACTCGCCGCTCAACTGGCGGGCTTCGCTGTCGTTAACCATAAGCAAATCAACCCTTCCGAGCACTTTCTTGAGGTCTTCGAGTGCGATATCCATCCAGAAATTCATGGTATCCATGATTACCAGTTTGGGCTTATTTTTCAGCTGATCGAGTACACTTATCTGCACAGCCGGTGCGAGATTCCCGAGCATCACGTAGTCGCAATCCTGGTAGGAATCAGGAATTTTAGGATCGAACTGAGCGAGTACGTTGAGGTCAGTGATGAGGGTGTCGCGGGTATTCATGTCAAGGTGATAGCGACCACTCCAGAAGAAGCTTTTGCCGTCCGGCACCACTTCCACACCTTCAAAAGCAACACCACGGGCTTCGAGCGCAGCAATTTCCTCCTTAGGAAAATCGCCGCCAATTATAGAAACCTGCTTAATAGGCTGTGTGAAATAAGAAGCAGCCCACGCAGCATAAGTTGCAGAACCACCTATTATCCGGTCAACTTTTCCAAAAGGCGTTTCCAACGCATCAAAGGCCATAGTGCCTATTATCAGTAATGACATTCGTTCTAAATTTGCGGCAAAAGTACTTAAAAGAAGTTAGTATTCTCATTGCGCAAATCTCGTAATGTGACAATAGTAACTGGAATGTAACCGAAATCAACCATACCTGGTATAACCAGATTTGGATTTGTAAAAGTGGCTTTTATTTTTTGAGGAATGATAACGCTTATCAGGATGTTTTGCTTCATAACGCTCACCGAGTTTCATGCATAGCACACCGAGCCCGAAACACCCGGCACCAGTCGCAAGCTCAGTTTTACCGTCGTTCTTTTCTGCCGGAGTAGCTCCGAGGCCCATCTCCCAGGCACCAATGCCGGTACCAAAGATGCCGTCAATTGCAAGCTCCTCGCCAAGCCGCGAGAGGAAGCATGTTTTAGAAGTTTTCTTGCTGTAGTCATGCCGACGGTAGTCGCGGCCGGGATTGGCTATGGTAAAACCTGATTTAGTTGAAAACGATGGATATGAAGGCGCGGCATTGCACAAAGCGGCATCACCAATAAACAATACTAACAGGATGATTTTTAGTAGTTGCCGTTTCATTTTGTATGCGTTCTAAAGGTTAAAAAATCAGTTTAAACGAATGACAGGCAATTTCTATGCCAAAAAGGAATAGCCCTATTCAAGCTGTTGTGCTCCTCTGTTCGTTCTGAGCTATTTTTCAATAATGTTAAAGGTTTGCGTTGCTGTTAGTTTTTGACGCTGCAATGAAAAACCTTTTTTTCTAACTGCTTTCTATTGTGTACTTTGTGTTGTTTTATTGCATGTGGTGCCCCGTGACGCAAATGAAATTTGTTATTGTATTCATACTTGCCCTGTTATCTTCTTTTCCGCTGCTTGCACAAACAACGGACACCGTCCGTTATGACACATCAAAACAACCGCAACCGGCTGCCGTAGCCGACACAGTAAAAAAAGACACTCTGGCGCCGACAGCAAGACATTTTATGATTACCGGAAAGGTGCTGGACGTGAATACTGCTGAGGGAATACCGTTTGCAATAGTCTATTTTCAGCATACCGGGGTAGGGACGACGGCTGACCTTGATGGTAAATTCAGCTTTGATTTAGAGCAATTGCCATCAGACACGCTGCATTTTGAGGCTCTGGGCTACAAAGTAGTACTTCGAAAAATACCTGAAAATGTATATGAGCTTAACCTGAAAATAGAGCTCGAAAGAGCAACGCAAGTGCTGAGTGAATTTACATTCAAGGCCAGTGGAGAAGACCCAGCGTTGATTCTGATGCGCCACATTATAGAACACAAGCCTACCAACAACCCCGACAAATTTGACAACTATAGCTACGAGGCCTACAACAGGCTGGAAGCTGACCTGCAGGGCCTTACCCGCGAACAATTTTCGAAGATACCGATTCTAAAAAACTACAGCTTTATTTACGACAATCTGGATACAGTTTCTGAGGCAAGACCCTTCCTCCCCATGTATATGACGGAGACGATTTCGGACTTTTATTTCAGGGGGAAGCCGAAGAAGCAGCGGGAATTTATAAAGGCCAGCATGGTAAAAGGGGTGAATAATGAGAACATTATAAAATACCTGGGGACCCTTTACCAGAACGTGAATGTGTACCGCAATTTTATACCTGTATTTGATAAAAAATTCGTGAGCCCGATAAGCAATGACGGACCCTTTTACTACAAATACAAAATTATTGACACCCAGCAGGCCTACAGCCACCGATTGCTGCATGTTTCTTTTAAGCCCCGGCGGGAAGGGGACAATTGTTTTACCGGGGACTTCTGGGTGGCAGATACGGTATATGCGATACAGCGCATAAGTATGGATGTATCGAAAATGGCTAACCTGAACTGGGTGGACAGAGTGAGCCTTTACCAAGAATATGCACCGGAAGACACCTCTTGGTTTTGTGTAAAAGATAAGTTCATAGCCAACTTCACGGTATACAACCAGAAGAAACTACCTGCATTTATAGGCCGCAAAACAACGACCTACCACCACATAAAGCTGAACAGTGACGCCAACGAAAAAGTGCTCGATGACCCGCAATGGAGGGAAGACATAATAAAGGATGACTCTGCCAAGCACCACCCCGACGAATGGTGGCAACAAAACCGCCCGGACTCGCTTTCAAAAACCGAAGTATCAATAAATAAAATGGTGGACTCGGTGAATAAAATGCCCATCACCACCTTCTATAAAAACCTGATTACCTTCCTGGCAACTGGATTGAAGGATGTGGGCTGGTTGCAGTTTGGCCCGTATTACTACATTTATAGCACTGACCCGGTAGAAGGGAATAGGTTCCGGTTTTCGATGGGGACCTCGCACCGGCTGAAGGATATGCACTTTACCGGATTTGTAGCGTACGGCACAAAAGATCAGGCTTTAAAATATGGTGGCACGGGGCTTTGGCTGCTCAACCGGCACCCAAGAACCTATCTATACGGGTATTACCTGCATGACCTTGACCAGAATTCCAATTACTACGGCGATGTAAGTGCTGATAATATATTCAGTGCGCTTTTCAGGAAACCCGGAGTGGAATGGAAACAAGCTTTTACTGACGATAAACGATTTGAGTTTTATAAAGAGTACTACAGCGGCTTCAGCCATAAGGTTGTACTTCAAAACCGTGTATTTACACCCTATGCGCCATTACCGTCAACCGGTATATTTCAGGATGCGAAGGGGCGACCAGCGAGCAGTGTGACCTCCAGCGAAGTGGGCCTTGAACTACGTTATGCATATAAAGAAAAATATGCCGATGGGCAATACCTGAGGCTGAACCTGGGCAGTAAATACCCGGTGGTGAAGCTCACGACAACTGCCGGATTTAAAGACGTATTGAACAGCGGTTATGAATACCTGAAATCGCGGCTGAGCATAGCTGAGGATATAAATATACCCCCTTTCGGGCACCTGCACTATGTGGTATTTGCAGGTAAGTATTTCAATAGCTCGCCCCTGCCCTACCCGCTGCTGGAGCTGCACCCGGGTAACGAATATTACTACTACAACCCTAATGCATTTGAGATGATGAACAAGTATGAATTTGTGAGCGACCAGTATGCGGGCTTTAATATAGACCACAATATAGGCGGCGGCATTTTCAATTACATACCATTTCTGAAACAACTGAAATTCCGGCAATTCTGGACGGCGAAGGGCATACTTGGATCGCTGAGCCAGCCCGACCAACTGTTGAACTTCAATAAAGGTTTTCCGTTCCGTACATTGCAGGGGCTGCCCTATCTTGAGTTGGGTACGGGTATTTCCAACATTTTGCAGGTATTCAGAATCGATTTTGTGTGGCGCATAACGCCGCAGCCACAGTCCACAGAAGCAAAGTCGAAATACTTCGGGATATTCGGCAGTGGCAACTTCCAGTTTTAGAAAAACCGCGTAGGCAGGCCATCCATGCTTACCCGGTTGTTGTCTCTGATGTATTTTTCCAACCCACCGGCACCTTTTTTATCGGCCCATTTATCTGCATGATCGCGCTCACCGGCATATTCATACAGCGGTACGCTGTAGCCACAGGAATTTTGAAGTTTATGTATCTCAGCAACAATTATCTGCCTCGTGGCAGGTTTGAGTTCGAAGTGTGCTGAAAGTGCAGGCCAATCGGCATCGGTAGGAATCACGGCTCTGCCAGTGCCATACAGCCGCATGATATTCGGCGGGCCATCGAAAGAGCACAGCATGATTGTTATTCTTCCGTTTTCGAGCAGGTGGGCTGCAGTTTCGTTGCCGCTGCCTATTAAGTCCATGTAAGCAACGGTATTAGGACCCAGCACCCGGAAGCTGTCGAGCCCCTTGGGCGACAAGTTTATGTGGCCCTCAGCCCCAACCGGAGCAGTACCAACAAAAAACATTTTTTGCTTGTTGATGAATTCCCTGTGCTTATCTGAAATGCTGCTGTAAAACATAGTTTTTTTATGTTGCTTTTTAGGTAAGTGCTGAAGCCCTACGATAGCCACCCGCGGACCTACATAAGCCTTGCAAGATACAAAAAGTGATGCTTAACGATGGAACGCAACCAATTGAAAATAAAAATGCAACTATAAGTCTATTGGACGGCTGCCATTAGCTG
>CAILMA010000592.1 GCA_903835145.1 uncultured Bacteroidota bacterium | reverse complement strand
CATATTTATCAGTCGGTTGCTGAATACCTACAGGTACCCATCGGTGCTGAGCCGCACAAGTATTACCCTTTCGATGTATTCGATTTTTGTCACAAGTTCGAATTGAAGCCCCTTGAAGTTTTGCCGGCGCTCAAGATTTTGGAACGGGAGGGGTTATGGACGATTAGCGAGGCTGTTTACAGCCCATCAACCATTCAGTTTATTACAGACAGGGAAGTACTTGATCGGTTGCACCAATCCTACCCAACTTTGGCCTACGTTGCTGTCGGCCTACTGAGGTTATACAATGCAGTTTTCTATTTTCCTACCCCCATACGTGAATCTGCTACTGCCTATCAGTTGAAAATAAAACCCAAAGAACTCGTGAGTGCGCTCGAGCAACTTGACAGGCTGGAGATCATAGAATACAACAAGACAGGCGAGGGACCTCAGCTTTTTTTTCACCACAGGAGAGCAGATAGTCGACATTTGATTATTGACCTCAACAGGATTCACACACTCAGAAAACGACATGAAGCCCGGACCGAGGCTATGCTTAATTTTCTGAATAACAGTACCGTTTGCAGAGAACGTTTCCTTTTATCTTACTTTGGCGAAGACACGCCCACAGACTGTGGCCACTGCGATATTTGCGAAAAAAACGAAAAAAGTGACGTTAGCAAGTTATTGACTGTCAATTCAATGTTAGCTTTTTTAAAAGCTAATGTAGTAACCTATAAAGAACTGCTTCTGCATTTCAATCAATCACAAAAAGAGGCTGCAACACAGATGCTGAGAAAAATGATGGACGATGGATTAGTTGAAATAAGTGAAAGGGGAGTATTGGTAGTATCGGTTGGTGCTTAGGCCCCTGCACTATGCAGGTTTATTTTCTATTTTCCAGTACTTTTTTACTTGTTCCACAGCAACGGTCATGTCCAATTCGTTCATACATTTAAAATGTTTTTTCGGGCATTTGTTGTATCCGAGTTTGCTGCAAGGGTGGCAACTGAGATTTTTATGCTCTAAAATAAATGTTTGCGGGGCAATGCGTTCTTTAAGGTTGTTGAAGCCATAATAAGGGAACATTCCCATTTCGGGGGACGTGTTGCCCCAAAGCGAGACAATAGGCTTTTTATAGGCAGCTGCAATATGCATAAGACCCGTATCGTTACTGATAATAACCCTTGCATGTTGCACAAGATCAGCGGTTTCGTTGATGTTAAACTTCCCGCAGGAGTTGTAAATTTTAATAGGATCAAGTTCTGCTATTTCTCTTCCTTCATCGCGGTCGTCCGGCCCTCCAAGCAATATCACCGGGAAGGGAACCAACTCAACAAATTTTTTCCACTGTGCGACGGGTAGTTTTTTTGTATTGTAAGATCCGCCTATTACTGCCCCAACATATCCGCTCCAGTGGCTCATCGGTATATCAGCATTGCCCAGCTTCATATTATCTGGCACAAAATAATCAAGGCCCTTGCCATCGTTGTGCACGTTAATAGGCTCGGCAGCTTCAAAGTAACGCTCAACGATGCTTTTATCGGGCATCAGGTCAATCTTTAAATTAGTAAGCAGCCATTTTTTGATGTTCAGCTTTGGAAAGGCTTTGTTGGGTATGTCGAGCGCTTTCTTTACCCTTGCTGTCCTTAAATTATTGTGCAGGTCAACGACAAAGTCAAATTCCTCATTTTTAAGCTCCTCAATTACCTTATCCATATTGTCATCGAACAGGTGTAACTTATCGATATATGGGTTATAAGTAAGTAAAGGCCAAAATTGGGCCTTGGTAAGATAATGTACTTTAACCTCCGGGTGCTGCTGTTTTAAACAACGGATCACCGGCGTAGTCAATACAATATCACCAATTGAAGAAAAACGGATAATCAGAACCTTCATCAATAAACAGGAAGTTTTGCTGGGTAGAGGTGTTTACGTACCTGCCGTTTTTCGGCGAGATACTATTAAATTTCGACGAACTGCAGCTCTTGCAAAAGAGCGTTTAGTTAGGGGAATAGGAAAGTTCACACCAGGCCTTGCCATCTGTAACACCAAGCGCCTCTCTTGCGGCGTTGCAAATACCGATTATGGCGTTGGCATACAACTTTGTGTTTGGGATTGGTGCCAATACTTTCGCATAGATTGTTTTACCGGAACCTGGATTATAGATCTTAATCACTGTGCCGGGTGATGATGTGCTATGGAATGCATAGTATATTTTGTTGTTTCCTGCTTTTTCAAAAAATACAGCCGTGCCTTTTTCCTGAAGTGTATTTGTTCCGTTCCGTGTCTGCACGTTGTAAATGCTGTCCATTTCGCCGAAGGCGTGTTTGTCCGTGTCAACAGACGCTGCTCTGGTCCTTTTTGAAGGATATGCGATACCATTTCTAAGGTTAATAGAGTCTTTGGGTACTACTTTCACCCAGCCTATAAACAAAGGCTGACCTTCAACAAGTGTATTACCATGCAGGGAATTCCAGGAGATCAAATCGGTTTTTTGAACGCCGGCAAAAAGGCTAATCAAAGCAATATTATCTTTTTCTCTTACTTTATAATATACTTCCTGCTGATTTTCAATGCCTACGGGCTCCTTGGTTGAATGAAAATTTTCGTTTGCAACCAATGGTATATAGAGGTCAGTCCCAGGTATTAGTTTTTTACGCCCGTCCACCATACTCAGGCTTTCAATTTTTTCCTGAGGAGTAAAGAATCGCTTGGAAATCATGAACACGCTTTCATTGGCTCTGGAAGTATATTTAATAACGAAATCCTTTCCTTTGCGCACCGCAAAGATACTATCGCTGGTTTGGGCCGAAGCCTGCACACCGAAAAACACGCTCACCACTATTAATAAGTATCTTGACATATTGTCTTGAAATTTATTCCGAAAAGTACAAAAATAAGGCCAATTTTAGGTTTTACCCCAATATTTATGTTATATATTCATTATCCGGTATATCCATTCGTATCCTCCAGTGTTTAGGTAAGTAGTTATTCACGCGGTTCTCCAGCGTTTTCACCCATCCCAAACCAAGGTTGTTAAATTTTATGACGTGCCAACCCTTGCCCGCGGCAGAAATACCGATTTCTTCCCGTTTGAGGAATTTAAGCGCCTGTTCTTTACTCACGTTAATGGCTGGAAGGGCGTCGGCTGCATCAATACTAAGGGCTGTCTCATGGGCCGGTATCCAGTCTTTTGCGGTAGGTACGCCGAGTGGAAGTCCCAATTTGCGGAAGTAAAGCGACTTTTGCAGTGCATACCAATCTTGCTCATGCGCCGGATTTATTGCATGGTAGTTTTCCGGCCCTGATTGCAAAAATTGCCAGTCTTCATCCCTTAGCAGGTATCCCGCCTGCTGTTTTATTTTGCTGCCGTTGTACGGTTTGAACCTTGCCGGTTTCAATGTCCCTGAATCCGCTGTTTTGTTGAGTGCGGCTGCAAAAAAACCTTCACCCTTCGTTTTCCCCGGCAGGAATCTGTAGCCATACATTTTGTTTTTTGCCGATTGCGTTTCTGTAATTCCCCATTCCTTTTTATTTGCAAGCGGCAACGTAGCAACGCCATACTCGTCGCTGATCCAATCCAATATGTCCTCGTCCTCCTGCGGAGAGAAGGAGCAAGTTGCGTAAACAAGTGTGCCGCCTTTTTTCAGTGCCGGCCATATATCAGCTATAATGCGTTGTTGCCGGCCTTTACACAGCATTACGTTTGCTTCACTCCATTCAGTTAGTGCCTTGGAGTCTTTTCTGAATAGCCCTGACCCACTGCATGGAGCATCAATAACAATCACATCAAAAAAACCTTCGAGCTTCGAGAAACTTGTAGGGTCATTGGCTGTTACCCAGTTATTGGTATATCCCCAACGAGTAACATTTTCTTCAAGTATGGTTGCCCGGCTGCGGATAACTTCATTTGAAATTAACAGGTCTTCACGACCGAGGAGCGAAGCTATTAATGTGCTTTTGCCACCCGGCGCGGCACATAAATCGAGCACTCTCAAACCACTGTTCAGGGTGAAAAGACTTTTGAATATATGGGCCAGAAACATGGATGAGGCTTCCTGCACATAATAGGCTCCCGCATGATAAGCCGGGTCCAGTGTGAAAACCGGTCTGCCGGAAAGGTAAATTCCTTCAGGATGCCAGGCCACCTGATCCCCTTTCAAATCTGTTCCAACACCTTTTATCGGATGCCGCCTTATAGATGTGACTGGACCCTCTTGATGCGCAGCAATAAAGGCGGCTTCGTTGAACCCATCGAGAAAATGTAAGTCTTTTAGTAATGCCTGTGGTAACTTCAACTTTAACCGTTTTTTGGACTAAATGTAGTTATTGTACCTGACAATATTGTTATCGCATATCCCTACAATCAGGTAGCGCGAAGGTTCGTACTAAGTCCCGGTTTTGAGCAAAAATTTTCTTCGTTTAGCAAAATAAATAATAGTCCATTTGGACATTTTCTGCTATGAAATTGAAATTGTTTATTTTACTTTTACT
>CAILMA010000591.1 GCA_903835145.1 uncultured Bacteroidota bacterium | reverse complement strand
CCTAACAACAGATTCTAAAAAGGACGTAGTTACATACCACCATCCCCATGATTGTGCTGCATGCCCCCCGGACCACCGGGACCGCCCGGGCCGCCATGCATCATGCCGTCATCAGGTCTCTGCCGGGTTTCCGGCATCGGGCCCTTAAAATTACGCAAGGTATAAGTGGGCTGAAACATAAAATATTGCTGCAACACGTGGGTAACATCGTTTTCAACATAGTTGGCCGCGACAGTACGGGTTATACTCTTATTTTGGTTAAGGATATCAAATGCACTTAATCTCGCCTCCAAAGCCTTGTTTTTCAGCATCTTGTAGGCTATGTAGGCATTCCACATGTAGAAATCGACGTTACCTGCTGTAGAGCTGAGGGTACTGTAATAACTATGGGTGATGTTAGTATTAAGCACAAGGGATTTAAACAGAATCCAATTGATTTTAAAAGCCGCAGTATGGTTATAGTAGTTGTTGTTGGCTGTGGTTTGAAGCGAGTTTTTAATAAAATTATAGTTACCAGTATAAGAAAGGGTGAAATCAAGGTTTTCACTAACGTTACTGCTTAAAACTAAACCAAGTGACGGAATAAGATTATTAGAATACTCCGAAACATTATCAATAAGTCCGGGTGTATGCGTGTAATTCACGCCGCCGTTTACATTGAAATTGCTTTTGATGAAGCCGGCAGGTATACTATACGTTACGAACAATTTTGTGTTGGCATAATAGTTAAGATTTACTGGCTGGGTGAGTTGAGCACCCCTTACCATTGGTACCACATAGGGCAGCGAAGAATCAGCTTTTTCCGAAGTCGTGTTTGTTATGGTAGAAGTACCGATGTAGTTATTAATAAAGTTTGCGTAGCCATATACAAAGAAGTTGTGTGACGTCTTTGACTTTGTCAAGCCGTATCGAAGTATAAATGTTTGCTCGTAATCTTGTCTTAGGTTTCTATTGCCGGTAGAAAGCAATAGTGGGTTGCTTACATCAACAACATTCTGCAATTGATTAATAGATGGCGCGCTTATATTAGTGCGATATTGGATACGGAGGTTGCGACCATCTTTGAAACGATAATTGAAGAAAGCAATAGGCAAGACATTGGTGAATTGTTTCTCAATGTTCATAGCCGATGGGAATACCTGATTACCATCGAGCACAGCATATTGCAGGTTGGCCCCTATCATAAGGTTCATCTTTTTGTCGCCCAAACGGTAACTGGCACCACCCCGCTGAGTGGTGTAGGTGCTTGTATATTTGTTGGAAAGCGTAGTATCAAAGTTGTAAAGCTCCGATGTATTGGCATTAGAATC
This sequence comes from uncultured Bacteroidota bacterium, assembly GCA_903835145.1. GTDB lineage: Bacteria > Bacteroidota > Bacteroidia > Chitinophagales > Chitinophagaceae > Flavipsychrobacter. The sequence continues at coordinate 4,461 of CAILMA010000591.1, read as the reverse complement.
CGTTTCTTTATCTGAAAGACTGTGTGTGACCGACGGGTTATAATTAAACATCAACTGGCTCTTCTTCCCAATTGGCTCAGTGTAAGTGAGGTTAGCCGAAATGGTGTTGCTCGAGTTGGTGAGGTCATACTTCTGATTTAAGTAGTTAAACGGATATGCTGTGGTATCCCGACTCCCGGTAAAAGTGTTGTATTTGCCATCGCCGTTCTTATCGTTGAGGGAGGTACCAATGTTAAGCGAAATTGTTCTTCCTTTTTTATGGAGTTTATGCTGGTAAAGAAGATTGTTAGAAAATGTATATCCGGTGTTGTTGATGCTGCTGCTGTTTGCTGCATTACTCAAAAGCGTATTCAGTGGCGAAAAGCTACTGTCTATCTGGCTGGTGACCGAATAATTTTCCTGTAGGCTCAGGTTAGGAGTGATAATTAATGAGTTAAATGAATCAATGGTGTATTCGAATCGAACATTGAACCGGTGATTGAAGTTCTTGGTCTCCGGGTTATCGCTTTCGTTATAAAGGCTGACGAGGTTGCTATCGAGTCTAATATCATTACCCGGCAGTGTGTAGTTTCTTACACTTTGGGTTGTATTTACGTTATCAGTGTAGTTGAAAAAATAGCTTGCTGATATCTTTATCTTCGCCCCCCATTGGTCGCTGTAGTTAAGCCCTACAGAATGCGTTGTGTTTATGCCTGATTGCTGCCCAACAAGGAAGTTGTTACCACCTCCCCCACCGCCGCCGCCAAAGCCACCGCCGAAGGCACCGCCGCCTCTGCCTCCGCCGGAACCTGAAGTACCAAGAATATCTTGCGAACTAAAATTTTGCTGGTTCACGTTGTTAGAAAGCTCTATCAAAGAGATGCGCTGATCACCACTAAAAGAATTGAAACTGCCACCAGCCGAATACCTGTCGTCGGTACCAGCACCTGCATATACCTTCCCAAATTGGCCCTCACTCTTGTTTCTTTTTGTAACAATGTTCATTGTCTTTTGCGTGTTGCCATCATCAAAACCGGTAAATGTGGCCTGATCGCTGAGTTTATCAAAAATCTGAATCTTGTCGATAACCTCAGAAGGAAGATTTTTGAGTGCAAGTGCAGGATCTGTTCCGAAAAAAGGCTTACCGTCAACAAGCACCTGCTGCACCGACTCTCCATTTACTTTAACTCCTGAATTGTCAGAAGTCACACCGGGCATTTTGTTCACAAGATCTTCTGCAGTGGCATCAGGATTTGTCTTAAAGGCGTCAGCATGAAACTGAGAAGTGTCACCCAGCTGATCGGCGCGTATCTGCTTCCCTGCAACAACAACGCTCTTGAGTTCTTTATTTGCAGCATTTAGCTTGATGGTGCCTATCGATACGTCTTCTGCAATGACGTGAACGGGTCTTGTTATAGATTTATAACCGAGATAGTCAATCTTCAGCCGGTAATCGCCTTTTGCAATTCCGCTGATCTGAAAATTACCGGAAGCATCAGTCGCCGTACCGTTGATAATGTTGCTGTCGGACGTGCCGATCAATGCGACTGTTACACCAATCAAAGATGAGGTATCATTGGCATCAATCACTCTCCCAGATAGGTTGAAAGTCTGAGCGAAGCTAATGCCGGAATACAAAGCAAGCACTATAAATAAAGAAAGGAAACGTGAGATCATATTTTTCATTGCAAGCAAATGTGACATTAATTTTGCTAAAGAGTTTAAGGCGCCTACCTCTATTATTATTAAGCAACTATAACCAATTGATAGTCTACAAATACATAACGAAAAAGAGCGATTCGGTTAGGCACCGAATATTCTTTCCATAGCCCAAGCCTTAAGTCTCATTTCCTCCCATTCTTTCAACGGGTCACTATCGTATGTTATGGCCCCTCCAGTCTGGTAGCCGAGGCGTTGTGTAGTTTGGTTGTAATAAAGCGAGCGAATCACGACATTGAAATCAAAATCACCAGCAGGATTGATATAGCCCACTGAGCCGGAAAAAAGCTCCCGGTTTGTACGTTCGTATCGCTCAATAAGTTGCATGACTTTATACTTTGGTGCACCGGTCATACTACCCATCGGGAAACTGGTTTTTATTGCATCGGTGATGTTTCCATCTTTGAGGAGGGTGCCGCTAACGGTAGAAATCATTTGATGCACTCTTGGAAAAGTGTATATCCCAAAAAGCTCATCGACAGAAATGCTTCCAACTTCGCAGGACCGGGAAAGGTCGTTACGGACAAGGTCAACGATCATTACATTTTCAGCCTGTTCCTTGATGCTGTTTCTCAAATCGAGCTTTAACTGCTCATCTGTAGCGGGGTCTGTGCTACGGCCTGCTGTGCCTTTTATCGGTTGAGATAAGACACGCCGGCCTTCCTTTTTTAAATACCGCTCCGGGCTGGCGCACATCAGGTATAAATCATTGAACCGGAAATAGGCCGCAAAAGGCGCAGGTGATAAATCATTTAAACGTGAGAAAACGGAAAGCGGGTCAACTATCGCATGTTCGCACCAGCAACTGTTGCAGAAATTTATTTCGTAACAGTCTCCGTCCTTTATGTGGGTACGCAACTTTTCTACTATATCGACGTACTCATCTTTAGTAAAACTGCTTTCAAACGTGAGATAAGGCAGGGGTTTAGGGGCAAATGGAACTTCAGAAAGTATGGACCCATAAATCTCATCAGGATTGCCGAAGGATTCTATTATAAGCTTTTTAAAATCACGGGAGATATAAAGTACCGTTTCGGGTATAAAAAAACTTGCCTCTGGAAAACCTATCGTTTTGGGGTTGTCAGATTTCAACCCCGGGAAAAGTACATTTTTATAATCGTAGGTTAGGCATCCGAACACCCAATCTTTTTTGCTGCTGTGCTGGAGTGTAAGCTCAGATAAAACGTCCCTACTGTCAGTGCCCAGTTGGTATACGGTGTTTACAGCCACCAAACACTCGTAACCATCAAGAGGACTTTTGTATTCATTATTGTCCAAAAAAATATGGATGCTGAACTGTTTAGCCCAGCTCAGCATCCGTAATTTCATTTCAGTTATTTGGCCTGCGCCAATGTTGTATTCAGCCTTCCGCCTTGCTGGAGATTTATCCATTAAAAATCATCATCATCATCATCAAAACCGCTGCTTCCCTCGCTGTAAAAGCCAAGGTCCTTAAACTCGTCGTCGAAGTCGTCATCTTTCGATGATGATTTTTTCTTTGCCGGACTCTTGCTTTTTGATTTAGGTAATTCAAATTCTTCAAAGTCTTTATCTAAATCGAAATCCTCATCTTCATCCTTTCCAAAATCGTCATCGTCATCATCAATGTCGTCATCATCGTCATCATCGTCGTCATCTGCTTTCGCTTTCTTACCGGCCGACTTTTTTGGTGCTGTCTTTTTCTTCGGTGCATCATCGTCATCGTCATCATCGTCGTCATCATCACTTTTCTTTGACTTAGTTGCTGCTTTAGCTGCCTTTTTTGCAGGCTTTTTAGGGGCATCATCCAAATCATCTTCCAAATCATCATCTTCATCCTGGGCTACTTTCCTGGTCTTTGATGTGGTCTTTTTTGCTGCCGCTTCCGCACTTTCGTCAGCGCTTTTCTTGCCGGCGGTTTTCTTGTCTGTTTTTGATTTCATAGCGCTCATACTTGTTGCCGTAAAATTTTAAATGTTTAATGAGATTGCCAAATTTTTTTTCAATAATAAAAACATAATTTTTTCTCTAATCAATTACTATTAATTGATTGCGTCCCGTTCCGTTAGATATATGAGATATCTTTACATCAAGATATTTTTCTACCAAATCACAATAGTCCTTGAAAGCTTTAGGCAATTCACTATATTCATTTATTCCGGTGATAGGTTTATCCCATGCTTCTAATGTTTTATAGACGGGCACTATACTGTCATCTTCGCAAATATCGTAAGGAAATTCATTGGTTTCACTACCATCAACTATGTAGGCTGTGGCAACTTTTACCGGGTTGAAACCATCGAGCACATCTGTTTTTGTGATGATCAATTTATTCACCCCACTTAGTAACACTGCATACCTGAGCGCTACAAGGTCCATCCACCCACAACGGCGCGGACGGCCAGTTGTGGCTCCAAATTCGCCACCAGCAGCCCGCAGTTTCTCCCCAGTTTCATCGTGCAATTCGGTAGGGAAAGGACCACCGCCAACGCGGGTACAATATGCTTTGGTGATGCCATAAACATCGCCAATTCTTGACGGGGCAACACCGAGACCACTGCATACACCGGCAGCAATAGTATTGCTTGAAGTAACAAAGGGATAGGTGCCAAAATCAATGTCAAGCATGCTACCCTGCGCCCCTTCTGCAAGCACGGTTTTACCTTTTTTCAGCTGGTCTTCAAGCCAATATTCACCATTTACTATCTGTAACTTTCTCAGTTGCTCAATAGCTTCAAAGAACGGCGCTTCCCATTGCTTCCAGTCAATATTATGCTCGTATTG
>CAILMA010000590.1 GCA_903835145.1 uncultured Bacteroidota bacterium | reverse complement strand
ACAACGAAGGCTGACATTAACTCGTCAGCCTTCGTTATTTTTGAGCGGTAGCAGAGATGAAACGGAATGACTTTATGCTTATGTCAGGATTATATCTGAAACCCTTCAGCGCATGATACGGCTGCTGTTTTTTCTTTTGTTTTGGTTTTTCCAGTTTGCAATATTGCTGGCAGCGCAGCATGTGTGCGGGTTGGGTTTCTGGCTCGCGCTTACAGCAATGGCCGGCTATATGGGCCTTGATATAGTATCGGTGCCCATAATGATGTTGCGTGCGGGAAAAGGGCTGAGCATAGCCTTTGTATCGGTACTGGCTATGATGCCTTTTTTCATCTGGTGCTTGCTTTTTTTCGCCGAGTTTCCGGTTCTATCACTTCAGGGTGTTTTTGTTCGGGTTATACCGTTATTGATGGCAATAGCCTTTCTTGTGTTTTGCAGGAGATTGATGAGGAAAAAACTGGAGGACGAGTACTTTTGGGAAGCTTTGCTCAGGCATAGCAATCCCTTTCGGTTAAGGGCCGGTATATTTTTCATGGTGCTCATGTCCTTATTGTTTTCTGTTTCGGCCCTTTTAGGGATGCTGAACAAACAGTAAGACAGCAACTGCTGACAATTTAAGGTGCTAAGCCTATTGGATAGCCTGATCCAGGTCGCGTAAAATATCGTCGATATTTTCAAGCCCTACACTCATACGTATAAGCCCGTCAGTTATGCCGTATTGCAAACGCAGGTCGCGGGGTACCCCCATATGGGTTGTTGTTGCAGGGTGAGATACCAAGGTATCACAAGTGCCCAGCGAAACAGCATGTGTACACACTTTAAGGCTGTTTATGAATTTTACACCGGCATCCAGCCCGCCTTTCAATTCGAAGCTCAGCATTGCGCCGGGGTGCTTCATCTGGCGCATCGCTACCACGTGATCCGGATGGTCGGCAAGGCCAAGGTAATTGACCTGCGCAACGCCCTCGTGAGCATGAAGAAACGCTGCAACTTTCTCTGCATTCTGACAATGGCGGTCCATGCGTAGGCTTAGTGTCCTGAGGCCATTGGTGAGCAGGAAAGCATCAAATGCATTACTGTTGCCACCCAATAACCTGTGGGTCTTCGTGATTTTAGAACTCATCAGCGCTATGTCCCTGCCTATCAGCACACCACCTACTGCAGTGCCATGACCATTCAGGAACTTAGTGGTACTGTGTACAACGAAATCGACATCAAAAGCAAATGGTTGTTGCAAGTAAGGTGTAGCAAATGTATTGTCAACACACACCAGTAGATTGTGGTTTTTGGCTAAGCTGGAAAGTGCTTCAATATCAAGGCATTGAAGCGTCGGGTTTGCAGGTGTTTCAATGTACATGAGTTTAATACTCGCATCTGCTGCAATCATAGCTGCAGTTTGTGCCAGATCATGAAAATCGACTATGGTAGCAGTGATGCCAAAATCGGGCAATATACGCTCGATGATTTCGTGGGTGCCACCATAGAGCGACTGGTGCGTAATTATCTTGTCTCCGGCTTTAAGAGTCCCCATCAATACCGTAGATATGGCCGCCATACCCGATGCATGCAGGATTGCTTTCAGCTTCAATGGACCTCCCGATTTATCGGTAAGCGAATAGGCTTCGAGCAGGGCAATCTTTTCTTCTGCTTCGGTAATGGTTGGGTTTCCCCACCGGCCATAGATATAGCCTTTTTCCTGCCCTGTGAAAAGGGCAGTAGCTTGTTCTGCGCTGTCGTACACGTAGGTGCTGGACGCATATATAGGGGTAAGGTGTGCGCGGTTACTTTCCTGGGAATGCCCACCATGTAAACAAATAGTATCGAAGCCGGTATGATTATTATTAGCTGCCATTTTTGGTTTTATTGTTATTTTCGTAGTAAAACCGCAAGTTAACATGAAAGAACTACTGTACCAATACGCAGGATACAATATATGGGCGAATAATATTATGATTGATGCAATGCTCAAGCTTTCAGATGCCAAAGTTGATAAGACAATCAACAGCAGCTACCAGAGTATAAGAGCCACCACACTGCACTGCTGGAGTGCTGAAGACATTTGGCTGCAGAGGTTGATGTTGCAGGAAAATACATTGTGGGCGGAATCAATTTTCAGGGGGAGTTTCGAGGATGCCTGCCTCAACTGGCAGATTGTAAGCCGCGGGCTGGAACACTTCGTAGGGGAGCAAACAGACCAATCGCTGCACAACACACTAACCTATAAAGACATGCAGGGTGTGCAACATAGTCTCCCTGTTTTTCAGGTGCTTAACCACGTATTTAACCACGCTAATTACCACCGCGGGCAGCTCATAACCATGCTGCGGCAGGTAGGAGAAACTGTAATACCGCGGACGGACTACATTGTATATGCAAGGAGGTAATTATTTCTTTCCAAGCTCTATGACTTCGCAGTTTTTTCTTCTTTCGCCATCAATTTCAAACCGCAACAGGGTGCGCACCTGGTGCCAGCCCGACTTGCCGGCGGCGCCGGGATTCATGTGCAGGCATTTAATTTTCTCGTCGTAAATAACCTTGAGGATATGCGAATGCCCTGTAATAAACAATTGCGGAGGGTGAGCGTGCAGTATCTGTTTGATGGCGGGTACATAACGGCCCGGATAGCCGCCAATGTGCACCATAAACACATTGACATCTTCGCACTTGAAATGCAGCTGCTCCGGGAACTGATGGCGAATATCAGGGCCATCGATATTGCCATACACGCCCCTCAGCGGTTTGAACGCAGCCAGTTTATCTGAGATTTCCGACGTGCCGAAATCGCCGGCATGCCATATCTCGTCGCAATTTTCGAAGTATTTAAAAACCTTGTCATCAAGGTAATTGTGAGTATCCGATATTAAGCCGATGCGTGTCATGCTGTAGTTTTTTTCATCACCCGGGCCCTGTGCTGCTCTCCCCATTTGTCCAGCGACTCTATTACCTGCCGCAGTGTAGCGGCATATGGCGTCAGAGAATACTCTATGCTTACCGGATTTGTACTGTAAACATTGCGCACAACGAGCTCGTGCATTTCAAGATCTTTCAATTCTTTTGAAAGCATTTTTGGAGTGATCCCTATAGCCCGGTGCAGCTCTTTGAAACGGTAGTTGCCGAAGGACAGCGCAATGATGATTGGAATTTTCCATTTTCCATTAAGCACATCAAGAGCGTCTCTTACCGAGAGTAAGTGTTTGTGGCATTCTTTGCCTTCGAGCGGTTGGTGGTGGTTTTCAGTCATGTTTTTATACAAAATTTTGATTTACACCATTAACTGGTGATCTGCTTTCCTTTAGGAAACCAGTATGCAAAAGTATATCAGTATATATAGTATAGCAAATGTACAGACCTTGCAGTCAAATAAAAAACAATGAAGACAAACAAGATCATTTTCTGGATTGCAACGACTCTTGTTGCGCTCGGAATGGGGATGAGCGCATTTATGTATCTCACCCACAACCCTAAGATTACTGATGGCTTTAAATTGCTGGGTTACCCAGCGTACATGGTTAACATACTCGGTACAGCCAAGCTACTGGGTGCGCTGGCGCTTTTGCAGCCCTTTGTGGCTAAACTAAGAGAGTGGGCCTACGCCGGATTTACATTTGTATTTATAGGTCCGGTATGGACACACTTAGCTACGGGTACCGATT
>CAILMA010000589.1 GCA_903835145.1 uncultured Bacteroidota bacterium | reverse complement strand
GTATCTTCCTTCTTAAGCGGGTCAAACCAACGGCCGTTGCAATCGCCCGATACCCAGAAATCCTGAAACACAAGCAGACCGTACTTATCGCAGGCATCGTAAAATTCTGGCCGTTCTGTTATACCGCCGCCCCAAACCCTTATCATATTCAGGTTCATGTCCCGTTGCATTCTAAGCTCAGCATCATACCGCTCCTTGCTGAACCTCAGCATGGCATCACTGAGTATCCAGTTGCCGCCCTTTACAAATATGCGCTGTCCGTTTACTCTTATCTCCCTGCTGTCGGTGGTGGCATTCCACGGCGTCTGTATTTCCCGTATCCCGAAGCTTAATTTTTCTTCATCAGAAATTTTGCCTTTATCTCCAATAAATTGAACCGAAAGTCCATACATATTTTGCGCACCATACCCGTTGGGCCACCAAAGCCGCGGCTGGTTTATTTTCTTATCTGCGAACACTATCAATTTCTTTTCCCCCGGTTGTAGCGTCACCTTTTGCTGGTCGGTGGTGCCTTCCGTCGCATATTTAACCATGCCGGTTACCACACGGTCGCTTGTGTTTTCTATTTCTGTGGTAACGGCTATTATTGCTGGCGCCTGTGCACCCTCAGTTTTCCTAATGCCCTGTACCCTCGTTACAATGTGCGTGTTGCTCACCCTTACGGTCTGTGTGGTGTGCAAAAATACTTTGTCCCATATGCCTGTATTCCGGTCCCGGATGGGTTGTATCCAGTCCCAACCGGCTACGTACTGGTTGCAAACATTGTGGGCAATGGTTCCATCGCCACCCTGGCCACCATTGGGCATTCCGCACGGGTCTGGTGGGTACACAATTACCGCAAGGCGGTTCACCCCATTTTTATTCAGGTAAGCGGTAATGTTGAACGCCCTGCGCAGGTACATGCCATTAAGCTGCTGTTGATTTACTTTTTTGCCGTTCACATAGATATCGCAGCCGTAGTTAATTCCCCTGAAGTCAAGCCAGACCTGATCATCCTTCGCAACAGCCTTTTTGAAATCAGAAACAAACCAATAGGTATAAGCCCCGTTTCCAGCCACTGAAATATCGGGAATGCTGTCATTATTCATCCCGTTAAATGGATCTGGTATTTTACCGTTTTTGAGTAGGGTAGTGAGCACTGTGCCTGGCACTACCGCCGGCATCCAATCTTTTGTATCATACGCAGGCACCGAAAGCGTGCTGCCATCCACCGCAACCAGTGATGCCTGCCTGCATTTCCAGCCGCTATTAAATTCCTGGGTTTGTTGGGCATGGCTCTCGCCACCTAAAAAACAAATTAAAAAAACTAAAAAATAAAGTGACTTCATACTGCAATCGTTAACCCGTTTTCTTCGTAAATGTACGACTTCGGTAAAAAGTGATTGATTAATTGTGGAAGGTTGAGCCTATGAAGGCATGCATTGTCTACTGCATTCCCGATTTTTTCAGATTCAATACTACAATCTTCCAAATATCACTTTTTCATTTTGTCTATGTTGGTTCTATGCTATAAAAAATACTTTATGATGATTTTAGCAGAAAATTGTTTAGGTTTGAACTTATGAATTACCCTGCGATGATTAGAAAAATATCCGTATTTGTTGCGGTTATTTTTATGATAAATAAAGGAACTGCCGGCTATAGTCAGGAAATTAATCCTCATGATCTGGAGCGCATGCAAATCATGGAAGATTCCATGCTCACAACCATCGACTCTATGTTTGGTGCTTACCTGCCAGATACCCACGTTGGATATAGCGAGCGACTCATTCGCCAGCTCGTAAAAACGCTGCGGGTACCTAATTCCTTCCAATATCCGTTCGATAAAATAAAGGAGCGCATCAATATCATTTATTCCGATGACCGCGCTTTTCGTATTTTCAACTGGGGTGTTGATATCTCTGAAATATACCAGCGCTACTATGGTGCAGTGCAGCTGCCATCAGAAAAACTAAAGCTTTACGGCCTCAGCGACTACACCGAAAAAGTGGGCAAGGGAGCAGAAGACAGCATACTCACCGGCGGCAAGTGGTATGGAGCCCTCTACTACCGCATCATGACCAACGAAGTAGAAGGCAACAAAATTTATACCCTGTTCGGCTTCAGCGAAAGCAGCCCACTGAGCAATAAAAAAATACTGGACCCGCTTACCATCACAGACAGTACCATCACCTTTGGCGCGCCCATTTTCGGAGTGGGCTCAAAGAACTTCCCAAAGCAAAGAATCAACCGGTTTATACTGGAGTATAAGAAGGGCGTGCAGGTGAGCCTTAAATGGGATGCGGAAAAACAGGCCATTGTTTTTGATGACCTGACCTCCCAGGTCAACGACCCAAACCGCAAATACACTTACATACCCTCCGGCGATTACAATGCATTTACTTGGGGAAATGACATGTGGAACTTCCAAATGCACTTTGTGACCGTAAAAATTTTGCAGGATGGAGAAGCTCCACTCGAAGATGATAAAAAATAACCAAAATTTTATTTACCTTTGCACCCTGAAAAAAACAGCGATGTAGATTTCAGGTGTTAGTGTTCCGGTCCGGTAGCTCAGCTGGATAG
>CAILMA010000588.1 GCA_903835145.1 uncultured Bacteroidota bacterium | reverse complement strand
TAAAAAGACATCTGAACTTTCTACTAAGTACTAACTACTTACGACTGTAAAAAGACATCTGAACTTTCTACTAAGTACTAACTACTTACGACTGTAAAGAGACATCTGAACTATCTACTAAGTACTAACTACTTACGACTGTAAAGAGAAATCGGAACTTTCTACTAAGTACTAACTACTTACGACTTAAAAAGACATCGGAACTTTCTACTAAGTACTAACTACTTACGACTGTAAAGAGACATCTGAACTATCTACTAAGTACTAACTACTTACGACTAATTAGCATTTATCGCATCCTGAACCAACTGTGCAGCCTCGCTCAATAAGATAGCAGACTGTACTTTAAGGCCGGAGTTAACGATTAGTTCTTTAGCAGCTTCAGCATTGGTGCCTTGCAGGCGCACAATGATAGGTATGTTGATGTTGCCCATTTTGTGGTAAGCCTCAATAACACCAGCAGCTACGCGGTCGCAACGCACGATACCACCGAAGATATTAACGAGGATAGCCTTAACGTTAGGGTCTTTCATGATGATGCGGAAACCAGCCTCAACGGTCTGAGCATTAGCAGAACCACCTACATCGAGGAAGTTTGCAGGCTCACCACCGGCGAGTTTAATCATATCCATAGTAGCCATAGCAAGACCTGCACCATTCACCATGCAACCTACGTTACCGTCAAGTTTTACATAGTTCAGGTTGTGCTCACCAGCTTCTACTTCAGTTGGGTCTTCTTCGCTCTTATCGCGCATGTCAGCCAGGTCGGGGTGGCGCATCAGGGCGTTGTCGTCGAGGTTCATTTTACAGTCAACAGCAAGTATCTTGTCGTCAGCTGATTTGAATAATGGGTTGATTTCGAGCATAGAGCAATCGAGGCCAACGTATGCGTCATACAGGTTGGTTACAAATTTTACCATGTTTTTGAAGGCAGCGCCGCTCAAGCCAAAGTTGAAGGCAATTTTACGGGCCTGGAAAGCCTGTAAAGGAAAGCCTGGCTGTACCCACTCCTTATAAATTTTTTCAGGAGTGTGGTGGGCTACTTCTTCAATATCCATACCACCTTCAGTGCTGTACATGATCACGTTTTGTTTTTTCGCGCGATCAAGCAGAATAGAGAGGTAGAATTCTTTTCTTTCGCTTGGGCCATCGTAATACATGTCCTGAGCGATGAGAATTTTACTTACTTTTTTACCTGCAGGTCCGGTCTGGATAGTAACTAGCGTGTTGCCAAGAATGTTTTTGGCAGCCGCTTCTACGCCTTCAGCGCTTTTTACCACAGTAACCCCGCTTTGCTCGGGTACTTCCACCATACGGCCTTTTCCGCGGCCACCGGCGTGTATCTGAGCTTTAATTACGGCGAATTTAGAGCCTGTATCTACTGTTATTTGTTTGTATGCGTTAACGGCATCGTCAACATTAGAAACGGCTATTCCTTCCTGGGTTGGCACTTTGTAGCGCTTCAGCAACTCCTTAGCCTGGTATTCATGCAGATTCATTTGTTAAAAAATTTTTGCGAAGGTAATACAATTGCCGCACAGGTCAAATATAGTTTATTGGTCTATTTTTGGAGGTTGCGGTGGTGAAAAATGTAGGTAGCGTTTTTTAATGCCGTTTTTTCTTCATCCATTTATGCCTCATAAAAGGGCGCTCGAGGAACAAGTAGAATGTGGCTGAAACCAAGAGGATGATTGTGCTTAGTAAACCCAGCTGCAGCAACAGGTTGGGGAGGTAGTGGCTGGTAATGCTGAGCTTTAGGGTGAGCCTGCCAAAAACGGTGATGATGGTGGTATGCAGCAGGTATATACTATAGCACATGCCGCCGATAACCGGGATAAATTTATAGCTAAAGACTTTCTTGAGCACTGGATTTTGGAGTATTAAATAATAAAAAAAGGCGATAAGGAACGGGTAGCTTACGCGCACCCAAAGCCACTGGCGGATGGGGAGCATGCATATGGCCACCAGTAAAACAGCTGCTGGAGCTATTACCCATTTGTGCTGCAACTGTTGCACCCCGACGCCCGACACGTAAAAGTCGGCAAGCAGCATACCCGCAAAAAAATACTGCCCGTAGCCATAGAAGTTTTTAAAAGGAAGTACGAAATGCAGGGGCAGGATGGTGAAAGCCAATACAAGCGCAATTAGAAGCAAGCGCCTCGCAACTGTTGGTAGCAACAATATACGAAAGAGCAGCGGTGCAATAAGGTAAAACTGGACCTCAATTTCCAGCGACCAGGCTACCATGGTTACAATGGGCACATGGTGGTAAACCATATCGTGTGCATAAAAAAGGGAGCTGGCATAGTGTTGAAACAGCTGCAGGGTGGTATAGTTTCCGGGGTTGACGTGCATGGCCAGTTGCAGCAGGAAAATGCAGGTGACCGCTATAAAATAGGGTGGTTCTATGCGTGTGATGCGCCTTATATAATATTCTTTCAGCGATATTGCCTGCTCACCAAGCAGGTAGTGCCGTGCAAAGGGCAGGCAGAGTATGAAGCCACTGAGTACAAAAAATAGCACAACGCCGCGGTTGCCATTAAGCAAAAAAGCCTCCATCCAGTAGGCGGCTGGTCCGGGGGTATAAATATGGGTATCGACCGTTTTGCCAAAAAAATAGCCGTGAATGTGAAACACAACAACCATAAAAATGGCAAGGAAACGGATGCCGTCAATTTCGGGGTAGTAGTGCCTGCCGGTAGTGATTCTTTGCAATTTCCGGCTCCAGTTATTGAGCATGAGTTTAAGGCTGTGGTCGGTATAAAGATAGCACGGGAGGGTTCAAATTTCATAGGCGTAGAGGTGAAATGGAGGAAATCATAACCCATAACAAATATTGTATGCTTACTTTTGGCACGGTACTTCACTTCTTTGTTTAAAAAGTTGAACTTTGCTTTAGCAAAATCTGCATTTTAGAGCGGAGATAGTGCCTATTATTCTTAAAAACTGATATGATTATTTACGGTGCAAGCGGCCACGGAAAAGTGATACTGGAAATACTGGAGAGCAATAACGAGCCGGAAATACGCGTTTGGGATGATGCAGACAAGGCCCCGATATGGGAATATGAGGTGGAAAAACCGCTGCCTGCTGGCACGAGCGTGCCCGGAGAGCTCGTGATAAGCATAGGTGTGAACAGCACCCGAAAAAAAGTGGCGGAGCGGTTCAGGGATACTGCAAAATTTGGCAGGGCCATTCATGCCGATGCATTGCTTTCTAAGCGGGCTACTGTGGGTGAGGGTACTGTTGTGATGGCGGGTGTGCGCGTGAATGCCGATACACGGATAGGGAAACACTGTATAGTGAACACCTGCGCTTCTATAGACCATGACTGCGTGCTGGAAGATTATGTGCACATCTCACCCAACGCAACGCTGAGTGGCGACGTGCAGGTAGGTGAAGGGACACATGTGGGGAGTGGCGCAGCCATAATACAGGGCATAAGAATAGGGAAGTGGTGCACCATAGGGGCGGGAGCAACAGTAATAAACGACATTCCGGACTATGCCACAGCAGTGGGTTGCCCGGCAAAAGTGATAAAAATTAAAACTATAGGATAAGATATGAATGCAAAGATATGGTTGTCATCGCCGCACATGGGTGGCACAGAGCAAAACTATGTAAAGGATGCCTTTGATACCAACTGGGTAGCACCGCTGGGTCCGAATGTAAATGGTTTTGAAAATGACCTTTCCCTTTTTTTGGGGGAGGAAAGCCATGTTGCTGCGCTCAGTTCAGGCACGGCAGGGCTGCACCTCGGCCTTGTGTTGCTGGGCGTGAAGGCAGGCGATGAAGTAATATGCCAGAGCATGACTTTTTCTGCATCTGCCAATCCCATTGCCTACATGGGTGCTATACCTGTGTTTGTTGATAGCGAGGCTGAGACCTGGAATATGAGTCCGGAGTTGCTGGAAGAAGCAATAAAAGACCGAATAGCAAATGGCAAGAAACCCAAAGCGATAATACCGGTGCATCTTTATGGTATGCCGGCGAAGATGCCGGAGATCATGGCTATATCCCGCAGATACGGTATACCGGTACTTGAGGATGCTGCTGAGGCACTTGGCTCTTCTATTGACGGCCGCAAGTGCGGTACCTTCGGCGACATTGGTGTTTTGTCGTTCAATGGCAATAAGATCATCACTACCTCAGGTGGTGGTGCGCTGGTGAGTAGCGATGCTGATGTGGTGAAGGAAGCCCGCTTCCTGTCGACCCAGGCCCGCGACGAAGCCCCCCATTACCAGCATTCGAAAATTGGATATAACTACCGCATCAGCAACCTTTGTGCCGGTGTTGGCCGCGGGCAGATGGAAGTATTGGCCAAGAGGGTAGAACAAAGGCGTGCGGTGTACCAACAATACGTGAGCCGTTATGGCGGTGCCAAGGGCATTCACTTTGTGGCAGAGCCTGCTGGTTATTTCAGCAACAGGTGGCTTTCTACTATCCTTATTGACCCAAAAGAAGCGGGTTTCACAAGGGAAGATGTAAGGTTGGCGCTGGATAAGGAAAATATAGAATCTCGTCCGTTGTGGAAGCCCATGCACCTGCAACCTGTATTTATGGAACATCCGTTTTATGGCAATGGTGTTGCAGAGTCGTTATTTGCCAATGGGCTTTGTTTGCCATCGGGTTCCAACCTTGTGCAGGCCGATATGGACAGGATTTTCGCTGTTCTTTCGCAGTTTTTTAAATAACAGAAGGTTTACGATTGGGATACATCGCTTAAGATATTTTTGCTGTTGAAATATTAATTATAGCACGTCTTTCTGGCGTGCTATTTTCGTTGGGGGTTGGCTATATCAGTTAGGTTCCTATAAGGTTAAAGTTATCGACGCTCGGGTTTTCAGACGATTTGTGAGGGCACAAAGTCTTTATTTAATTACTTTTACCGTATGGTTTACAAAGTAATTGGGCTGATGTCTGGCAGCTCGCTCGATGGGTTAGATATAGCATATGTTCAGCTCGATGAAGTGCGGGGCGACTGGGGCTACCAGTTGTTGTTTGCCAACTGCATTCCATATCCTGAAGAATGGAAGCAGCACCTGCTGCAGGCACCCAATCTTTCTGTAGGTCATTTCCTTAAGTTACATACCGAATATGGCCGCTACCTCGGTGAGCGCGTTCAGGAGTTCATAACCCTGCACGGATTGCAGCATCAGGTACATTTTATAGCTTCTCACGGGCATACTGTATTTCATGAGCCAGCCAGCCACACCACCTTTCAGCTGGGTGATGGGGCAGCGCTTGCTGCCGTTGCCGGCCTGCCGGTTATCAACGACCTTCGGGCGCTTGATGTGGCCTATGGCGGCCAGGGAGCACCCATAGTACCAATAGGAGATAAGCTCCTGTTCAGCGATTACGAGTACCTGCTGAATATTGGCGGCATTACGAATTTGACTGTGCGGCATGAGAATAGCCTTGTTGCGTTCGATATTGCTATTGCCAATCAGGCTTTGAATACCCTTGCCGAGCGGGAAGGTAAAATAATGGATGAAGGCGGTGAAATGGCTGCCTCTGGTTCTTTGCTGCCCGATGTTTTTGACGAACTAAACCAAGCCGAATATTACAAACTACCCGCACCGAAATCGCTTAGCAATGCTATGGCACAAGATATTGTTTTCCCAAGTTTGCTGGAAAGCAGCCATACCATTAAAGACCTGCTGCACACACTGGTAGAGCATATAGCCCACCAGGTGGCCGTTGCTGCCGGGCATTACCCGCACGGCAAGGAAAAAGCAACCATGCTTATTACCGGTGGTGGCGCTTTCAACAATTACCTTGTAGCACGAATAGAGAAAGCGCTTGAACCGCTCCATATTTCGGTTTATGTGCCGCGCCCTGATGTGGTGAAGTACAAAGAGGCAGTGGTAATGGCACTAATAGGCACACTACGTTGGCGGGAAGAAGCAAATGTGCTTAGCTCAGTTACAGGCGCAACCAAGGACAGTTGCGGAGGTGCTTTGTGGATTGCTTAAAATTTATCAGGATAAAAGTTCTTTAGTATGAATGTGTTTAAGGTGTTTGTCTTCATTTTCGGTTTTTTTGTATTGAATATTACAACGGGTGGCATGTGCTACGGACAGGTTATTTCAACCCTTTCCGGCACAGGCAGTGGTGGCAGTGGTGGTTATTCCGGCGACGGGGGACCTGCTTCAGCAGCCACGATGTCGGGTCCATCCAGTATCACTAAGGACAAGAACGGGAATCTGTATTTCACGGACTGGCTGAACAACAGGATAAGAAAAATTGCCACCGATGGCACAATAACCCTCTACGCAGGAAATGGAAGTTCTGGTGATGCCGGTGATGGCGGCCCTGCTACGGCAGCAGCGCTTACCCGCCCATTTTGTGTGACAGCTGACACGGTGGGAAACCTGTATATAGCAGATGAAATAGGTAACAAGATTAGGAAAGTAAGTGCCACCGGCACCATAACTACGATTGCGGGTACTGATACAGGCGGTTACAGGGGCGATGGCGGCCCAGCCACCAATTGCAGGCTCAATGGCCCTACGGGCTTAGCCTACAGCAGCAGGACAGGAAATTTGTACATTTCAGATTACGGAAATCACAGGATTAGGAAGGTAGATACATCAGGTATTATTACAACCATAGCCGGCACGGGCACCCATGGCTACAGTGGAGATGGTGGGGCTGCGGTTTCAGCAAAGTTGTATTTCCCATACCGGATAATCGTTGATACTGCAGAGAATCTCTTTTTTACGGAACAGACCAACAATGTAGTCAGAAAAGTGAATGCTTCAGGGATTATCAGCACACTGGCGGGTTCCGGCATCGCAGGGTCATCTGGTGACGGTGGGCCTGCGACAGCAGCGTACTTCAATAATCCCATTGGCATTTGCATGGACAAGTATGGTAGTATTTATGTAGCCGATGAGTATAACCAATCTATACGAATGATTACCCCGAGTGGCACCATAAGCCGTGTAGCTGGCGTGGGAATTGCAGGGTACTCCGGCGATGGTGGCCCGGCAACCGCAGCCAAAATTTACGGCCCGTTCGATATTTATGTTGATACTGCCGGGTACATGTTTATAGCCGATGCCAATAACAACCGGCTGCGCGTGGTTAACACCTGCTTGCTCCGCACAGTAGGCAGTATTTCGGCTGCCGATTCTGTTTGTACGGGTACGTCACTCACACTGAGCGACACCACTGCGGGTGGCAGGTGGAGCAGCAGCGACACGTCGCTGGCAAGCATTGGGGCGAGTACAGGAACATGTACGCTGGCATCAGCCGGCGTGGCTACCGTTACCTACACCGCAACTAACAGTTGCGGGTATTCCATTGCTACTCATCGGTTTCAAATTGATTCAACACCACGAGTTGGTGCAATAGCTGGTGTAGATACTTTATGTGTTGGTGTACCGGTCACGTTTACCGATACCCCGTCAACTGGTGCATGGAGTTCGTCTAATACCAGCGTCGTTACAATTTCTGCGGGGGGTATTGCCACTGCAATAACCAATGGTGTAGATACTCTATTATATAGCGTCAGCAATGCATGTGGTGCAGTAAGGGCTTCGCACTCTGTTTTTGTACTGTCGGCACCACATGTCTCGGCAATAAGTGGGCGCACTTCGGTATGTCCCGGTGATACTCTTGCCCTAACTGATTCTGCGACTGCAGGGCGCTGGATGAGCAGCGACACGGCTATTTTAGCTGTTGGCGTGGGGTCTGGAATAGTTCGTGCGGTGAGTTCAGGTACTGCCGTTGTTACACTATCGCTGTCTAATTATTGCGGCTCGGCAAGTGCAACCCACGCTGTGGTGGTGGTACCGCGAACGCCCAACCCGGGTGTAATAATGGGAGATACCAGTCTTTGTGTGGGTGCAAGTACTACACTTATTGATACTGTAACTCGTGGTGCCTGGGGGCTTGTAACCAGTGGTATTGCAACAATAACCCCGGCTGGTGTTGTGACAGGTATTGCTGCCGGCAGGGCTGAAGTGAGCTTTACAGACACTAATATGTGCGGCACTGCCGACACTACATTTTTCATCACCATAAATCCATTGCCATTTGCAGGTACCATTTCAGGGGCAGATAGTCTTTGTCCGGGTGATACCATTTCGCTGAGCGCAACAGTGACTGGCGGTAGCTGGCAGAGCACCAATGCAGGTTTGGCAACAGTTAACGGCGCGGGGCAGGTAACCGGAGTAGCAAACGGTTTGGTGACCATTCGTTACAGAAAGAGCAATAGCTGCGGCGCAGATACAGCGACACATACAGTATATGTAAAATCTGCGACTGAGTGTACATCGGGTGTTTCTTTGATTTCTGCGTCGGTGTTCCGCATTTATCCTAATCCTAACGGCGGTGCGTTCCATATCTCAGCCCCTATGCTGGGAAGCCAGGAAGCTACCGTGGTAATAACGAATGTGTTTGGGGTAAAAGTAGGTGAGCAGACTATTATGGGTAGTCACGACAATGAAATAAAGCTAAATGTTCCGAGTGGCATTTATTTTGCCACTATCACAAGTAACGGGGGTATTTATCAAAGCCGAGTTGTTATAGCAAGGTAGGGCGATTCAATTCAACTTTACTATGGGGGCTGAAATCACATATGCACAGTTGTTCACCGCGTTATACCTGTTTCTGCTTTTTCCGGCGTTTCACGTTGTAATGTTC
>CAILMA010000587.1 GCA_903835145.1 uncultured Bacteroidota bacterium | reverse complement strand
TATTAAGTTGTCATTAAACCCGTGTCTAAATCTCGGCTATTGTTACCGGGGCATGGGTTTTGTGCGAGTTTATAGACGCGGAGATTTCAATTTTTGATGCAGTATAAATATGCGCTATGTATAACGGATTCTTTCAAAAAATTACCGTTCGTGAAGAATTTCGACCGTTCGTTCCTTTTTTTTGGTAATTGATGTAGCCAATGCGAACTTTAATGTTTCATTAGTCGGTAATATTTGCTACTCAATGTCATGAGTTACGGCATAGAAATCTAATATTCATAGCAATTGGCACAAAAAAGTATTTTTCAAGCGCATAAAATTGGATTCGTCGCATAAGTATGTTTATGGTATGTTATTTGATAATAAATGTAGGTTCCAGTATAAATACTTAGGAAGTTAGAATTTTAAGGACTAACTTCGTTTCCCTTTCAGTAAATATTTGTTTTGTTACGCATATTAATTTTTTTAACTAAAATTTCCTTTATGAAGAAGAGAACAATTACCCTTAACAGCTTGTTACGTTGTTTTACACTTTTACTGGTGGTGCAGCTTTGGTCAATAGCCACTCAAGCTCAGGTGGTCTGGAACCCAAGTCCTGCCAGTAGTACCATTTACATGAGTGCTTCCAACTGGACAGGTGGCTCAATACCTGGCACATCGAGCTGGGCCCAGATCAGTGGTGGTACATCAAATGTGATTTTTATTACTATGAATTCCAGTAACAACAATGGCACTGCCAATCAGGCTGTTGGTGCAATTGAGGTGCCTTCATCGCGTTCTATTGCGACTACATTTGGCGCATCTTCGGCTATTGGAGTGCTCACGCTTAATGGCACGACTGTTAGTGGCACGAGCAATGTTATCTTGTCTAACTCAAGCTCTTCTGCATTGGGGTTTACCGTTGGATCTCCTGTATTGCGCGTTGCAATACCAGGCAGCTCTAATAGAAATATAGTTACAGCGGGTGGTTCCTCTTCTACCACAATTGGTAGCACTATAAATATTACTGATACAGCCACCAGTTCGGCACCTTTAACCTTTCTTGCAGGCGGTACATGGGATGGCTCTACTGGAAATGCAGGCGGACTTCTGAAATTTAGCAATACGCAAAGCCTTACCGGCGGCATCACCGTTGGTAAAAGCGATGGCACTCAGAATGGTATTCTGGAATATGATGCCATCCTTTCGCTTTCAAACACTACGGGAAATAATATTACAATCTATCCATACAGTGAACTATTCGTAAATTCAACGGCGGGGACCTATACAACCGACAACATAACGCTAAACCTGTATGGGTATGGTAACAATGCAAGCACCACGACCACCGGCGGGGCATTGGTTACTAAGAGTTCTACTTCTTATACCTGGACCGGTAATATAAATCTGGCTTCAGATGCGGCGATATCGACACTGGGAACTCAAACGCTTACAGTATCGGGTAACATAACAGGCTCCGGTATGCTTGTAAAGACGGGTAACACAGCAGGTGGTGTATTATTGCTTACTGGCTCATCAAACTCTTGGAGTGGTGGCACACAAATTGGAGCGGGCACTATTAATGTATCTTCCAGCAGCAGCATGCCATCTGGCGCTGTGAGCATGACTGGTCTTTTCACTTCGGTGAACTCAACACTCAGCCTTAATAATACAGCACAAACGATAACAAGCCTGAGCAGCAGTTTTGTACCTACAAGCGGTACGCAGACTCAAACACTTTCCCTTGCATCAGGCCATACACTTACCATTAACCAAAGTACCAATACTTCATTTGGCTGCACCGGAAGTGTGACTACCCAAAACAGTGTGATAACAGGCGCAGGTGCTGTAGTAAAAACCGGTTCCGGTATACTTACCCTGAGCAGCTCAGGCAATTCATTTACCGGCGGGCTCACACTCTCCGGTGGCGAAATAAGGTTTAACCCGGCTACCAATACGAACGTGAACCTCGGTTCATGCCCGGTAACTATGAATGGTGGCAGCTTAACAACTACAAGCACTTCTTCAACTGCAACTATAACATTCAATACACTGAATCTTGCTGACAACTCAAC
>CAILMA010000586.1 GCA_903835145.1 uncultured Bacteroidota bacterium | reverse complement strand
CAATGCTATCGCAACTGTTAGTAGTAGCGGAGCGTCTTGCCTCGTAACAGGTCTGGGTTTGGGAGGCGTAAATATTTTTTATACTAATAACATTACTGGTTGTAAGGTACTCGCTGGCTTTACCGTAAACCCGGTACCTGGCGTTATAACAGGCCCCACAGCTGTTTGTCAGGGCTCAACAATTACACTATCCGACACATCAACTGACGGCACTTGGAGCGTAAACGACAACTCAATCGCTACGATTAACACTACAGGTGTACTTACAGGGGTTTCTGGCAGTACTGTTGTTTCATCTTACACTTTGGCAACCGGGTGTTATTCCACATACAGCGTTGTAGTAAATCCGCTTCCTCCTGCAATAACTGGAAGCACGAGTATATGTCTAAACACCATTTCCAATCTTTCAAATACATTTACCGGTGGTACATGGAGCTCAAGTGATAATAGTGTTGCTACTGTGGTAAGAACTACGGGCGCAGTGACAGGCGTAGCGGTGAATACGGCGACTATTACATTTACATCTTCGGCTGGGTGTACCACTACCACACCTATCAGAGTTATAGCATTACCCGCTGCAATCGTAGGAGCATCAAGTGTTTGCATGGGCTTTACGACCCGGCTTTCAGATGCCGCCGGCGGCACATGGCTTAGCAATGCAATCTCAATTGCTACTATTGGTGGGTCAACGGGAATTGTTACGGGTGTTACAAACGGCACTACTACGATAACATTTACTGACGGAACAACTGGATGCCAGATTACGGCACCGATGACGGTTAATCTTAATCCATCTGTCATTACAGGCACCACAAGAATTTGTGAAAGTGGTGGAGTTACTACTTTATCAGATTCTCTTGCAGGAGGCACGTGGTCAAGCGGAAATCCTGGAACAGCTTCTGTGGATCCATCTACCGGTGTGGTAACGGGCGGTGCAACCGGCACGACTACAATAACTTACAACGTATTGGGGTGCACTGCTACCGTTTCAATTTTTGCAAGTGAGCAACCAGGCGCAATCATTACACCCATTGGTGATACCATGCTTTGCCCGGGAGATTTTGTGGTACTTACGGGTAATACTGGCACCGGCTACAGCTACCAGTGGTTTGCCGGATCAACTCCGATAGCAGGCGCTACAGATAACTTCTATGTGTCAGACACCACTCAAAATTATACGCTATCTGTTACTGGCCCGCTTGGTTGCATTTCCAATTCAGTTCCAATGGCGGTAACCTTACACCCGATAACGGCCAGTGTAACAACAACATCCGCAACAACATTTTGCCCGGGCCTGAGCGCTACCCTAACCGGAGATGCTGGCAGTGGTATCACTTACCAATGGCTGCATGACGGTACCGGGATTGCCGGAGCGACAAGCCTGAATTATTTTGCAACAGCAGCTGGTGATTTTAGTGTTATTGAAAGTAATCCATTCGGTTGCACGTCCACTTCACCATCAATCGCAATCACCTTACTCGATGCGCCGGTTTCTACACTAACGCTGTCGGGCTCTACGACATTTTGCAACCGGGATAGCTTGTTGCTGACCGCAAATACTGCAACGGGCATAACCTACCAATGGCTGATGAATGGAGCGAATATTGCAGGGGCAACCAATCAGACTTACATTGCCAGAGTAACTGGGAATTTTCAGGTAGTGGAAACGAACACCCTCACCTGTACCAATGCCTCAACAGTTGCAGCTGTAAATGTGCTTGCGTTACCACCAACTGGCGTTACCGCGTCGGGGCCGCTGGCATTTTGCACTGGTGGTAATGTAAACTTATCAACTACATCTTCTGGGGGTACAACTTATCAATGGTACAATAATGGCATTATTATTCCAGGTGCTACAACTCCAGCGTATGACGCTTTTGCAGGAGGAAATTATGCTGTGAAGGTTACTGCCGCAACCGGGTGCACTGATATTACCAGCCCACCAATCTATGTTGACGAAATCACAATACCTGTTGTGGTGCCTTATTCGTCTACCCATTTTTGCTGGGGTGGCAGCTCCTTACTTGGCTTGAGTGTTTCTTCCACTTCGGGTGTTACTTTCCAGTGGCAGCTCAATGGCAGTAACATCGCCGGAGCAACAGCCAATATATATGTGGCCACAATTCCTGGAAATTATTCTTGTATTGTAAATATTGCTGCAGGCTGCACTGCTTCCACAGAACCAGCGGTCGTTACTGAAAATCCGTTGCCGAACCCAATAATATCTTATTCGAGCGGTATATTGGCTACGGCTCCATACTACACTATTTACCAATGGTATAGAGATCTGGTGGCTATTCCCGGTGCTACTTCTTCCACTTACATTCCAAATTCTATAGGCGACTACACTGTGAAAGTTGTAGACACTAACGGCTGCCAGTCAGTTGCAACTACCTACATACTTCGTTCGGTTCAGGACCCAAGGACTTTAGGGCTATACTCAACAACAGACCCGATAGTAACCATCTACCCTAACCCAGCCCAAAATACAGTGCATATTGCTGCAAGCGAACCGGTAAATGCAGTTATCAATGCGCTTGATGGAAGGACGGTTATATCCCAGAATAATGTAGCAGATATTGATATCAGCAGATTGAGCGACGGCGTATATGTGATTCTGGTTTACAACAGATCGGGACTTTTAGTAAAAATGGAGAAATTGGTAAAAGAGTAAATCTTGCGCAGGCGTTGGCAGTCAATACATTATGTCATATTTTGTTCAATTTCGGATTGCTGTCCTGATATAACATTCAGAATACAGACAATTTATCTTACTATTAACAAAATAGTTAGCTAT
>CAILMA010000585.1 GCA_903835145.1 uncultured Bacteroidota bacterium | reverse complement strand
ATAAAAAATAAAAACTTTTCGAAAAATGACGGCGTTCCAGTGTTCAGGGGAGTAGCTTGGCACTCAGGTATATAAAAAAGGACCGCCTATTGGCAGTCCTTTTAAAAAATAATATTGACTTTTATTTCTTTACAAATTTCTCCACGGCCAGTCGATTGCCGCTTTTGTCGTAAACGGAAATTAAGTACAGTCCGGAAGCAAGTTTAGAAATATTCAGTTCAGTAACCGCTGTATTAGAAATTACCGTACTACCTTCCATTGTGCTGACTACAATTTTTGCCGCATCAGCTGCGTCAATGTTCAACACATCAGTAGCAGGATTAGGATAAATTTTTACCGGAGCCGCTGTATTTACATTGTTAACTGCGAGGTCGTTAATGATAAATGCGTTAGATAGTTTTGAACAGCCATTGGTATCGGTAACCATTACACGGTAGCTACCATTGCTGTAAGCCGTAATAGAGTAGTTGGTAGCACCTGGTATTGTCATTGTATTCAGATACCACTGATAGGTAGCGTAGTAGTTGTAAGTGGTTGCCGTAAAGCCTGAAAGAACTATAAGCGGATTAGGAATCGGGTTAGCACTTACGGGTATATCGTTAGAAGTGGCCGAACAACCTGAAGGCACGGAAACATAACAAGTGTAATCGCCAGATGTAGATGCAACGTAGGAAACTGTAGTTGCTCCAACGATAGTATCAATACCATTTTTAATCCATTTAATATTCAGCCCGGTTGCACCATTGGCAATATCAACGGAAAGTAGCGCACTGCCGCCTGCGCAGAAAGAAGTTGCATTAGTGGTGGAGATAACCGGAGTGGTTAGTTTTGTAACAATATCGCCCGTTGAAAACTCGCTGCAACCATTGGTAGCAGTCACTTTCACAGTATAGTTGCCCGTGTTTGTATCGGTATAAACGCTTGTGTTAGCACCAGAAATTGACGCACCGTTTTTATACCATTGGAAGCTGTAACCCGCGCTTGTGGTTGCAGTAAGCGTTACTGAGCCTCCTGTGCAAAATGCAAGTGGACCGGACGCCGTTACTGTAGCAACAGGCGAAGGAACTACTTTAATAGAATCCGGAGGTGTTCCTTCGGCAGAGCAGCCACCGCTATTGGTTACAGTAACTCTATAACGTCCCTGGCGGTGTGCATAATAAGAAGAATTGGTAGCGCCGGGAATAGCGTAAGGAGTTGCGTAAGCCCCGGTATCCCACTGGTAGGTGTAACCGGTAACCACGGGAGTACTCAACAATACGCTATCGTTAGAACACAAAGTGATACCACCTACAGGATCTGGTGTGATTGTAGGTAAGGAAGGAGTAGGAACAACAGTAAGGTTGTAGGTCACGTTTGATTTGCAACCGAAGGAATCAGTTACAGTAAGGCTGTAGGTACCCGTAGATGATGCGTTAACACCCGGAATTGGGTTCGGATTCGGGCGGTTGCTGGTGAAACCACCAGGGCCTGTCCAGGAATATACGAGATGCGGAGGAGGGCCAAAACCAGTCATTGAAGACACACCGCCTGTAGTAGTACTCGCCAATGACAAAGTAGTGCCCTGGCATACTGGCAAGCCGCTGGCAACCGAAATAACCGTGCTTATTGCCGTAGAATACTTGGCAGTAATTCCGGTGTTATTGTCAATAGACAATGTTCCTGCGCCAGAGCTTGCACCCCAAGCATAAACTTTAAAAGTATCAGACTGCCCTGCGCACAAATAAATAGCAGATGCGGCAGTAAAAACGAGCGAAGATGTAGAGCCCGGAGTGATAGTTAGTGCACTTCCGAAGTTCATATCGCCGGAGCTGCCGGTGGCGTACTGTATTTGTGCCTGAGTAGGACCAGAGGTATTTTCAGACGAAGTAAGACTGATCTTGGTGATGTCAAGTTCTGTGCTTGCGTTATTTGTTACTACGAAGTAGACGTAAGAACCTGCGGCTTTGGCTGCGGCCAATGTTGTGCCGTAAGACCATGATTTGGAGACATATGCGGTAGCAGCAGTGCCTGCGTCAGCGAGCCCAGCACCCCTATTCCACTGAGAAACATTAACAGCCGATGACCCCGGAGTTGAAGACGCCGGTACTGTGCCGAAAGTACTTGGCCCGGCAGCAGTAGTACCTGAGCCAGTCCATGTGCCGGGGGTAATTGTTGTTTGTGCTCTTAGTGTGGGTGTGAATAGCCCGGTTGATAGGATAACAGGAAGTGAAAACAGTAAAAACTTTCTCATAAGCAACTTAGTTAAAAATTTATTTTTTAATAGGAGTCGAAAAGTAAAGGTAGCACGTAAAATTAATAAAACGTTATGTTTTAACCATATTATTTTTTTACCCCTGCAAGTATGTATATTCCGCGAATCACGCTGGAAACTAAAGCGTAAAACACAACCGGAACCTAAGCCCGAAAATAAATAGCCTGGCAGGACTACACTATAAAAATTTCTTGCCATCAGACTTAAAGCAAGAGCCTAACTCACTTTTTGCGGTTAATGGCTTCCAGCATTGCAGCGTGTATGTGACCATTAGTTGCCAGTGTTTCCCGCTCAAATACGTTGTACGGTGAGCCTTCGAAATTGGTGATGACACCACCAGCTTCCTGCACTATAAGGTATCCGGCAGCAACGTCCCAGGAGCTCAGGTTGTATTCCCAGAAACCATCGAAACGGCCACAAGCCACCCAGCAAAGGTCCAGCGCAGCGGAACCGAGGCGGCGGATAGGTAGGCCTTCCAGTATAAAACGTTCAAATACTTTTATAGGGTGCTCTGTTGTTTCAGGCCACTTGTAAGGGAAGCCGGTAACAAGGCATGCTTTTTTGAAATCTGTTTTTGTAGAAACGCTGATAGGGAGTCCATTTAGCGTTGCCCCCTTGCCGCGTTCGGCAAAGAACATCTCATTCATCATGGGGTTATAAACAGCGCCAAGCTGCAAAATGCCCTTGTGGGTAAGCGCAATACTTACGCAGCAGATAGGAATACCATGCGCAAAATTGACAGTGCCGTCAATTGGGTCAATAATCCATTCGTAATCTGAAGGCTTGAGCAGTTCCCCCACTTCTTCACTTATGATGCTGTGGTCAGGAAAATGCATCCTGATCACTTCAATAATTTTATCTTCTGACATCTGGTCCACTTCTGTGACCAGGTTATTGATGTTGCCTTTGTTATTAATTTTAAAAGTCCCGTTAAAATAAAACTGGATGATTTTACCCGCTTCCGCAGTAGCCATCAACAGAACTTCCTTAAAATCAGCCATATGTTACAGTTTTAACTCTTTCCCTAAATAGTAATCGATCACCTTCAACTTGAAAATCAAGTCAAACTTCGCAATAGCGAGATTAGACGCGGCATTAAATTGAGCGTTTTGGGTCACAATAAGATCTACCGTGCTTGTGAGGCCGAGGTCATAACGTTTCTTCGCAAAATCGAGTGCGCGGGTTGCAGCCTGGTCGGCACGCTTGGCAGCATTGTATTTTTGAATGGACCCAACAGCGTTGTTGTGCGCTTTGTAAACGTTTTGCTTCAATGTCAGCTCGTTACTGTATTCATTGAGCTGCTGTGAGTTGAGGTTAATCTTCGCCTGCCTGATATTGTATTGAGCCTGCCAACCACTGAATATCGGCACATTCAGATTCAGGTAAACTGAATGGCGCAGGTTCGTACTGAACTGGTCGTTAAAAGACATGCTGCTTAACGAAGTGGTGTATGTGGGCGTATATACATTCAGCGACGCGTGTTTAGAACTATCTCTGAACGTATTTGTCTGGTAAATATCAGGTATCTGGGTTGTGTTATAGGTCTGGTAGTTACTGGAATAGTTGGTACCTACCTGGTAACCAAGGGACAACTGGGGGTATAGGCCCCCCTTGGCTGCGTTCAGGCCTTTTTCCGCGGCGGCAACTTTCAGCTTACCACTTTTAATGGAGCCAAAATGGGTGCGGGCTTTTTCGAAGATCTCTTCCGGCTGCAGCATTACATCGGTCATCAGCTCGGCAGGCTCCAGGGGTGGAACATCTATTTCAAAAGGCTGATTAAAATCGAGGTTGAGGAGTGCCTTTAAATCAAGCACAGAAGAGTTATAGGCAGAAATTGAGTTGATAAGTGTGGAGCTATCAGATGCTACCTGCGACTCCAGCTGAGCCACATTGAGCTCTGGCAAGCGGCCTGACTCGGCGAATTTGCGTGTCTGATCCAGCTGAGCCTGAGAGAGCATTACCTGATTCTTGCCAATATTAATCTGTTCTTTCGCGAGCAGCACAGCAAGAAAGCTATTGGCAACGTTTACTGAAATATCATCTTTAAGCTGGTCCAGATCGGCGAGTGCTGCCTCGAGGCTGAATTTATTTTTTTGAATATTGTTGCGCACCTGCAGGCCGCTAAACAAAAGCGCGCTTGCAGTTCCGGAAGCACTCAGGTAGTTGTAGTCACCCTCCACAAACTGGTTAGTAGTGGGGTTAATAGAGCGACCGAAGCTTGTACCATAGTTGCTCTGCACACTTGCGGAGGGTATTTGCGACAACCTGCTTTGCAATAGGCTGTATTTCGCAAGGCGCGCCGTTAGCGAATCCTGCTTAATAGAGATATTGTGCTCTACAGCATATTGTACGCAACGCTGTAAACCCCAGGCATGGTCGTCCTGCTGGGCAAAAGCCAGAGCAGGAAACAATAGACAACCGGTAACAAACCTTCTAAACAACTGCATATGACAAAAGTAACAGAATTATAAACTTGTTTCAAACAGTGGGGACATGTTTTACAAAATTTCATTGAAAGCCCCCCCTTCGTTTCACTGGCAGGTACTAACCGCAAAAAAATATTCCGGCTTCAGCAAATCCTCATCTGTAAACATATGCAGGAAATGCTAAGGCCGGAATACGGGTTGCACTTATACTTACTTATCTTGACAGCTCAAACCGGACTACTCTTGAGATGTATTCCGAGTGTACGTTGAGCAGGTAAATTCCATTGCTTAATGTATTTTCCAAATTAATCCGTGCGTCGATTTCGCCATTTTTCGCTTCCAGCTTGCCTTTATAAACAACCTGACCGAGCATATTGGTGATGTCCATTTCCACTGATTCGTCGGCATTGGTAGCCAATAGCCCCTTTATTTCAAAGGAACCGGTAGTCGGGTTAGGAATAACGTTCACGTATGCCTGCTCCATATTTACCTGAGATACGCCTACGTTATTGCCCACAAATACTTTTTGTGCAGCAAATGCGGTGATACCATCGCAGTAGTCGTTGTTGGTGAGCCTGCAGACAAAAGAGTCGTTAGATGAGAAGCCCATAGCTACGTATATAGTATCGCTTGCTGCACCAGTAATGATAACTCCGTTTTTGAACCAAGTGTATGTAGGCGATGTACCAGGGTTTTTAGGATGAGCAATCAATGTAATTGGTGCACCGGGAGCTGCTATATAACCAGGCCATGCCACCATAGTTAATGACGGCAGAGGGACGTTAATAACGGTCATTGTACGTGGAGTGCAGGTAACTGTAGGTGTAGTGAGGCAAGGGAAATCGCTGGTCATGGTTACAGCAACTACGTCGCCGGTAGAACCATGGTATGCGAAAGTAGGACCTGAAGCAACATTAATTGTATTCAAAGACCATTCGAATGTTGGGTGGTAACCGCCATTTGTAGGCACTGCAGTAAATATTGCGGGATAACCCTGGCAAGCAGTATCTGAACCCAGCATAACAACTGAAGGTGTGAGGTATGGGCTTACCGTAATGAGCAGCGTATCAACTGCAGTATCTACTCTTGGGCAGGCTACATCAGTTGTCATTACAACGGAAATAACGTCGCCATTTGCAGGAACATAAGACCAAGTGGCACCAGTCCATACTGTTACAGAATTGACTTTCCAAACAAAGGATGGAGATGAGCCACCGTTGACCGGAGTTGGAATAATGGTAGTCATAACACCGGTACAGGTAGTATCACCACCTGCGGAAGTACGCAAAGTAACAGCGGGTGTAACCAGCGGGTTAACCGTCATAGTTATAGAGCTGAACGCTGTTGGTGAAGTAAGGCATGGCCCGCTTGAAGTAAGCGTACATTTTATCACGTCGCCATTAGCAGGAACATAAAGGAAGGTAGGGCCTGTACCTGTAACAACACCATTAACCTGCCAAACGTATGTAGGAGCTGAGCCACCATTTACCGGATGGGCTGTGTACAAAACTGAAGTACCCTGGCACACTGTGGTAGATGAACTGCTGAAACTGATAGAAACCGAAGGAACCAATATAGGATCTACTACGAAGCTAACAGAGGTTGCGCAGCCATAAGGAGGAATAGTATAAGAAATAGTAGTAGTGCCCGGAGCAAGACCTGTAGCAGTACCGGAGAAGGAATCAACGGTAGCAATAGCCGGGCTAACACTGGTCCAGATACCACCGGAAACAGCGTCAGAAAGTGTAGATGTGAAACCATTACATACAGAGTCGTATCCCATTATTGGGTCTGGCGCTGTGCGTATGGTAACAGATGCGGTATTGTAGCAACCGGTTGCAAAAAGCGTATACGTAATCGTAGCCGTACCGCCAGCAACACCAGTGAGTGACCCAGGTCCGCTGGAAATAGTAGCGACTCCTGCGTTGCTGGTTGTCCAGCCACCGCTGGTGGTAGCATCATGTAAAGTAAGTGTCTGGCCAGGGCAAATAGCTGAAATGCCAGTAATAGCTGCTGGTAGTGGATTTACCGTCACGGTCTGTGATGTAGCGCAACTGGTAGAACTAAAAGTATAGATGATGGTGGTAGTACCTGCGCTCACACCGGTAACAACACCTGTAGAAGATACGGTAGCAATAGCGGTACTGCCGGTAGACCATGCACCACCAGATGATGCTTCGCTTAGGGTAGTTGTGCCGTGAACACAAACCGATGATGTACCAGTTATTGGACTCGGTATTGGGTCAACAGTAACGGAGGTAGTTGCAATACAGCCAGTTGCAGATAATGTATAAGTGACTTCGGTAGTACCTGCTGCGATAGCATGCAAAGATGCAGCAGACGCTCCGGTTGAAGTGATTGTTGCAACTGCAGTTGTACCACTCGTCCAAACACCGGGTGTACTGGCATCGGTAAATGTAAGGTTAGAACCTGCGCAAACTTCTGTAAGACCTGAAATAGCAGCAGGCAATGCATTAACATTAAATGGACGTGCCGCCGAGCAACCGTATGCAGTATAATATATAGTATCGAGACCAACAGATGCACCAGAAACAACGCCTGTTGATGGGTCGATGGTAGCAATGGATGTATTGCTGCTGGACCATGTACCTGAGCCTGAAGCATCGGAAAGAGTGGTAGACAGGCCAAGACAAACAGAACCGCTACCTGAAATAAGTGCTGGTGAAGTTGAAATTGAAATTGGGAATGTAGAATAACAACCTCCGGAAGCTGTATAAGTAATAGTAGCAGAACCTACAACACCGCCCGTAACAATACCTGCAGAACCAATAGTAGCGATAGAATAATCGCTGCTGGACCATGTGCCACCGGAAGATGATGTATGTAACGTAGTACTTGCCCCTGCGCACACAGTAGAAGAACCTGTAATGGCACCCGATGCAGCATGCACAGCAACGTTATGTGTTGCCGTTACCGAACCGCAGGCATTAGAAACAGTATAGGTGATTTGGGCTGTGCCAACGGCGGTGCCTGTAACAATACCAGTAGAGGCACCTACCGTAGCATAACTGGAAGTAGCCGCTGTAACGCCCCATGTACCTCCTGTAACTGATGATGTGAGTGTAATATTATTGGTAGCGCAAACTACAGAGGCACCGGATATGATACCAGCAGTGGTAGGAGCGGCATTTACAGAGAACGGTTTTTTCATAATGCTTGTATCGCCGCTGCATACAATCATGTAAACTACAGTGTCAAGGCCAGAGGAAACCGCAGTAACCCGGCCTGTAGAAGCATTGATAGTAGCGTGCCCGTTAGTAACTGACCAGGTGCCGCCTGAAATAGTATCTTTAAAAGTATCAATCACCGCGCTGGCTATGCATATATTAGAAGGACCTGTGATAGAATCAATCTTAGGTAACGGGTTGTTCCGGAAAACTGAAATCGTGTTGCTTGACGTATTGTTAGCTGCAACGAGGTCAGGGAAAGTATCGCCATCAAGATCGCCGATTGAAAGCCCTATAGGGCCGGGACCAGTTGAAAGGGTTGCAGTGGAAGTAAGTGTAACAGACCCGGAAGAAGAAGTGTTGCGGAAAAGTGTTATTGAATTAGATCCATTATTGCTCACTGCCACGTCCAACTTGCCGTCGCCATCAATATCACCAATAGCCAACGCGCCGGGGTCTGTGCCCCCTGTAGAAAAGTCAGTATGCGTAGCAAAGTTTGCTGAACCTGAGGATGTATTTCTCAATACCGAAACGTAGTTTGTGGAGGAACCGTTGGTGCAAGGCACGAGTAAGTCCATTTTCCCGTCGCCATCAATATCTGCTGCCTGTACTTCTAATGAATAAACTGATGAGCCTACTGAGAAAGAGGAATAAGAACCGAAGCTAACTGTGCCAGCCGTGCTTGTTGTATTTAAAAGTACGTTAATAGTGGCACTAAGTTCATCGCTTACAGCAAGGTCTATTTTCCCGTCACCATCAAAATCTGCGGCGCACATGCTGATTGGTGAGCCTGAAGAAGGACAGCTTGAAAAAGTAGCATACGATGAGAAAGAACCACCGACGAAGCCAGTGCCTGAACCTGGAATAGAAGTAATGGCATTGAGAAGAATGCTGATATTGCCGTTTCCGGCATCAACAGAGCCAATATCAATTCTTCCGTCTTTGTCAAAATCAGCAACAACAACTTCACTTGCACTTGTACCGGAAACGGACACATAACGAGGCACAGCGATGAAACTAATAGTAGAACCGGAAGTAATATTTCTGATAGCAGCAATGTTTGCCGTACCATGCATAGAAACAACCAAATCAAGTTTGCCGTCACCATCGAGATCAGCAACTTTTATATTGTCAGGCGACCCTATTAATAACATAGAATCAACTGCCGTAAATGAGCCTGAAGTGATAGAGCCTGAGGTACTTGAATTCTGATAAATCATCAGCTTTGAAGAGCCTCTGTTTGCAACAGCGAGGTCTACTTTGCCATCTCCGTTGAAGTCCCCCATTGCCGCAATGATAGGATTGCCGCTAACGATGCCAGCAGCGAAATCAACTTTTGGTTTGAAGTTAAAAGCACCGGGAGTGAAGCACGCATTATTGTATTCAGGCACGAACGGATATTGCTGGTAAGCCATAGCTCGACGGCCGGTATTTAATACCGATACAGGTAAATATGTAGCACCGACAGGTATGGTAACATTAAGCACAGTTGAGTCGGTGCCGCCTACTACAGTAGCCTGAGTAGCGCCGAAAAACACGACATTGTTGCCGGGCGTGGTGTTAAAATGATTGCCGCTAATGGTAGCCGAGGAGCCCGGTATACCTGTAGATGCTGAAACTGAAGTTATTATAGGAGCCTGGGCGATAGAGTTTTCGCTGGATAGAAGAATGCAGGAGGTAAATGCAGCTATGCAACAACCGAACAGATTCTTCAAACGCGGGTAATAGATTTTATTCATAACAATCACTTTGTTTATTTAGAACGCTCAAAATAAAAAATACTCAGAACTTTTAATAGTAATTAAAGCGCAAAATACAATTTGCGTACAACTTCCCAAACCCGTTTTGCAACAGTATTTGCCAAATTAAGGGATAAAAATAGGAAAATATTAGCAATATTTAGTGTTTTAGACCTATTTTATTTTTCCTATTCTAACGAAATCAGGCCGATTTTGAACGCCGGCAGTTTCGAAGATTGTATGCCGCCCAGGCAAAATTTGCCATGTGTAGGAGCGACCCGTTGACTTTCTTGCTGAAACAGACAACTTTACAAAAATAAACGCCATGTATGGGTGGCTGTTTTGCTGGCTGTTTGCTATGTTTGGCACTAATTTTTTAGTGGCTGACGATAATTATCCCAAAACGTTTATTTTTATATCCGCCAAGTTATATATTTGCAAGAGATTAGTAAAAACGGGGTAGCCCGTGTTACTGGTCATTTTAATCATCTGGTAATTTATCAATCATCCATTTATGGCAGGTCGTCTTAAACTTTTGCTTTTTATCCCGCTGTTCTTACTTTGCTCGCATACCGGCTTCGGCGGCGACAACAATTATTTTGTTCATAAAAAATTCTTTAATCTTTGCTCCATCACAAAAGATTGCATTTACTGCGAGTCTTGCCCGAAGGAAATATATAAGATAAAAATTAAAAATGTAACCGATAAAAAAATCACTGCCGTATTCTACCAGTACTATTCTCCCCTTTACAGTAAAGTACTTACCCGCGAAGCGGTGATACAGGGCGATGAAATTGCCCAACAAAATACGGGCACCTTTTATATCTGTGTTGATAATAAAGTGCATTGGACCATTAGCCGCATCGTTTACGACGACAACAGCTCCGAAAGCTTCCTCGTTGATGGCCCACTGAGCAAGTACCACCAGGAGCCCGATGAGTGCGACTGCAACTATCAACCTAAAGAAAAGAAATACTAATATAAATACAGTTTATAAAAAAGCCTGCAATTGTCGTTGCAGGCTTTTTTTATGCCAAAAACAATTTGTGATGCAGAGCTAAGGCTGCGCAGAGCGGAGAAACAGAGCGAAAGAGCGGGTGGTAGATCCGAGGGGGCAAGAGCGCGTAAGCGCAATTTTTTCTTTTATTTAATTGTAAAATTTTTAACTATTCACCGGAAACGCTTTACATACAACTAAATACGCTGTTTTTTAAATACAAAAAATAAATTTTTAAAAAAATGATTTAAATATTGTAAGGTTTAGTAAATTTGTACATGAACTTTTAATCGAACGGGTAGTTATATACATAGGTTAGT
>CAILMA010000584.1 GCA_903835145.1 uncultured Bacteroidota bacterium | reverse complement strand
CTATTGGCTATGCTAAGTCTTGGATTGGGAATAATAATCACATCCCTCACCACTAAGTATCGGGACCTTACCTTCCTTATTTCATTTGGTGTTCAATTGTTGATGTACCTTACCCCCGTAATTTACCCTTTGTCAATATGCTCAGAACGTAAGAAAGTCTGGTTGTGGTTCAATCCATTAACGTCAATTTTCGAAGCGTTTAAGTATGCGTTCACCGGGCGCGGCGAACTAAATTATTTCTGGATATCTTACAGCGTTATATTTACAATTATTGTGTTGTTTTTAGGAGTTATAATTTTCAATAAGGTGGAAAAGCGCTTTATCGATACGGTATAAAATGAATTGATGAGCAAGGATATTGTAATAAAAGTTGAAAATGTATCAAAACAGTACCGCCTTGGTCAGGTAGGTACAGGTACGTTGAGTCACGACCTGAAAAGGTGGTGGGCTTTGGCGCGCAGAAAGGAAGACCCCTACCTCAAAATAGGTATGGAGAACGACCGCACACAAAAAGCCGAAAGCGACTACGCATGGGCGCTTAGGGACGTTAGTTTTGATGTAAGGCAAGGAGACACATTAGGGATTATTGGTAAAAACGGGGCAGGTAAATCAACCATGCTCAAGCTGCTTTCAAGGGTTACGAGCCCAAGTATCGGGCAAATGAAAATAAAGGGCAGGATTGCCTCGTTGCTTGAAGTTGGCACAGGCTTTCACCCTGAGCTTACCGGCAAGGAAAATGTATTTCTGAATGGCGCCATTTTAGGGATGACCAAGAAAGAGATCCAAAGCAAATTCGATGAAATTGTAGATTTTGCAGGCGTAGAGATGTACATAAATACACCTGTAAAACGATATTCATCCGGTATGTATGTGCGCCTTGCATTCGGTGTTGCTGCACACCTTGAGCCTGAAATACTTATAGTGGACGAGGTGCTTGCCGTAGGTGATGCTGAATTTCAGAAAAAATGCCTCGGCAAAATGGGCGATGTAGCCAGCCACGGCAGAACCATCATTTTCGTAAGCCATAATATGCAGGCTGTTCAGAGCCTTTGCAAAACTGCGCTTTATTTAAAAGCCGGGCAAGTTGCCGATTTCGGGCAAACGGACAAAGTAATCAATAACTACCTGAGCAGGGAAATACGCAATTGCTACTCGCAGGTATGGAGCCACCAGGATGCGCCCGGCAATGATAAAGTAAAAGTGCTCTCTGCTGAAATTATTCCTCACTTTAGCGATAACCGAAAAAAAACGCTGGACACCGCTACCCCATTCGACTTGAAATTTGAATTTTATAACGCAGTACAAGGTCAGCCCGTTAATTTAAGCTTAGTATTGAATACTGCATCAGGCAATTGTATATTTAATATCGGTACACCGGTAAAATCGCTCTCACAGGGGAACCATGCCGGCATATTAAAAATTCCCGGAAAGTTTCTGAATGATGAAATATATACAATATCTTTGTATCTTGTGAAAGATGGTTCTTCCGTATTGTTCCATATCGACGACCTGCTTACTTTTGAAGTTGTTGATGAACCGCGTGAAAATGCGTGGTTCGGTAAGTGGATCGGCGCAGTGAGGCCAACCACTTTTGAATTTGAATATGTTTAAAAACAATTAGCCGATATGTATAAGAAGAATGTATTAAAACTAAAAAGAGCAATTTTAAGTTT
>CAILMA010000583.1 GCA_903835145.1 uncultured Bacteroidota bacterium | reverse complement strand
TGGTTTAGTTACATAAAATTACGAATTTTTAACAGCGACAATTTGAAATGCACCCTGCGCACATTGCAGGTTATAATGTCGTAGTAGGCCTCGGTCTTTTCCTTTCCCGGTTCTTCCATATACCTGTTAAAGGAGTCAAAAACATCGCTGTTCTTCGTTTCCGCGGCCCGTTTGTTGCGGGTCCAGTTGTTCACGCTGCCATAAAAAGTGCGGGTAAAATACTCGTAATTGGCCTTGATAGCCTCAGTAAGGTGGTTGGGCAGCCACTTTTTGTCCCATGCAGGCAGCAGCGCAAACCCCGAAACAACAGCCAGCAATGAACCTCCGAACGTGCACAAAGCCCGCTCCAGCAGCAGCATGGCATTAAACGACTTATCAATATTAAACAGCAGCACAACATTGAGTGTAATTACAAACGCAGCGATGCCATAATTTTTACGGGCATAATATACCATGAGCAGGAAGGTGGCAAACAGCAGCAACTCTTTTACATGGAGGTCAGCCGGTATAAACAAAAGTAAGCTACCCACCAGGCCACCCAGCAGGGTGCCGCCCACGCGCTGTACTGCCTTGGTAAGCGTGGCCCCGAAGTAGGGTTGTATTACTATCATGAGGCTGAAGGGCAGCCAGTAGCCGTGGTGTATATGAAAAAACTTGGCCACAAATAAGGCTACACTCGCAGCTATTGCGCTGCGCAGTGCAAAACGCATGGAGAGCGTATTGAAATGAACCAGAGTTTTTACATTGCTCATGATCTTGCGGGGGCGCAGCACAAACATGGTCTTCATGAGCGAATAAGAGCGGAAAACAGGCGTGTCTTCTCCCATCTGGTCTATCCTTTGTATGGCACTTTCCAGCAGTTTTATGTTGCGGCCGGTAAGCTGCAGTATGCGGTTAATGGCCCGGGTCTGGTTCTCATCGGGCACCAAAGGATACTCCTTTA
This sequence comes from uncultured Bacteroidota bacterium, assembly GCA_903835145.1. Classification (GTDB taxonomy): domain Bacteria; phylum Bacteroidota; class Bacteroidia; order Chitinophagales; family Chitinophagaceae; genus Flavipsychrobacter. The sequence goes on along the minus strand of CAILMA010000583.1, from coordinate 8,239 downwards.
TCAGCGCAATCAGTTTTTTCAGTCGGTTGATTTGCGATACAGCCAGCAGCTTTTCTTCCCCCTTCAGTGTAAGTACAAACACCGATATCCGGCTTATCGCCTCCCTCATGGCACTGAAAAGCGTGGCTGCTTTAATGCGCAAAGTCTCATCGAGTCCACCGGTGTTGATGTGGTTCATCTCATCGGCAATGGCAATAACATTTACGGCTACAAGCGCCGCATTTTTGCGCAGCAGCAGTAGCTGGTACTGGCGGTTATCTTTTGTAGTGCCCTGGTGCACCATGCGGCCATAAAAGTCGAATGAATGGTCTATCGCCGCTCTTACATCTTTCTCGCGCAGGTACAGTGTCTCCTGGGCGTCTTTATCCAGTCCGCTTCGCGAAATGGTCTCCACAAGCGCCGCAATAGACCGCCATATAAGGGCTATCTGCCTGCGGAACGGTTGCTGCACGGGCATGAACATAGATGCTGCAATACCCGTGAAGAACGCCCACCCGGCACCGACAGCAATCATTTTAAGCCGGTGGCTAATGTCGGGTATATCCCTATCGGGGAAGGCATTGCAGATGATGAACAGAAGGTAAACGCAGATGGCGAGCCCGCTGGCGCGGTCGCCCAGGTTCTTAAGCAGCGAAGCCAGGAAGGCAGCTACAAACATACCCCCTACACTCAGCAGCATACTATCGCCGGTTATGGTGCCCACAACACCCCAGAACAGGGCCAGCAGCGAGCCTATAAACAAGGTGCGCACCCGCCAGTTAAACGAGCCCTTCATCTCCACCCACGATATGGCTTCGGCTGTAAGCGCTATCCATACCCCATCATCAAGCCGGTTGGTTGCAAGGCCCCAAACTATAGGTGCTGTGCCGGCAATGGCCATCCTGAGTCCCCAGCTTACCAGGGGCTCAAAACTTTCATTCTGTATGAAGGTGCTTATTTTTTTATATGATCGGAAGTATGCCAATGGGTACTGCTGCCGGTTTACGCCTGTTTGCTCAGAGTTAAATATAAGCTTTTTCTTGTCAGGCTGCCTGCTTTTTTCTGGCGCAAAAGTAGCCAGTAGAATGTCAAGGTAGTGTGAATTTATGGTTAATGCCGCTAATCGCAGCATCGGCAGGCATTAATGTACCTTTTTTTTCATCGTCATTTGGGCACAAAAACGCCCCGGTTTTTTTGAGCCCAACCGGGGCGGAATATGCATTACAAGCGGCCATTTAGCTGTGGCCAGCCTGAATCATTTTTGAATATTCTATGAAACGTTCAATGTCATTTTTTTCCTGCATATAAATTGCATGAATCGTTTCTGAAACCCGATTCATCAATGTTGCATTGTCCTTTGCCGCAAAATGTTTGTCCTTCGTCGCGGTAGTACGGGTGCGTTTTTGGAATGTTTTTTTTGCCATTATTATAATTTTTTATGGTTGAATAACTCTGCCGGATTGCCTGCTTCCTGATAAATAACTTTAAGAGGGCTTCCTTGCTTGACATCGGCAGACAATTTGCCGAAACTTTTTATATGGTCCCCCCTGCGATCTTTCAACCTGTAGTAGGAAAGGATTGGTTCGTTCCCATAAACATCAAATATCAATCCCAAAGGTACGTATCTTTCATTATCTATGAACCGATCTAATGCTCTTTTGGTTGCCAAAGATCTATCTAAGCTTATTAACGTCAAGTGCACCTCGTAATTTAAATTATTTTGGAGTGTTTTTGCAAGATTTTCAATCGATATAAAATCGTCGCCGATTTTAGGAATTACTACGTTTATTCCTTCGTCAGTGCATTTTTTTACTAACGGAGTGAAATCGATACCCCATTTTGTCTCCCCCCAAATAATGGCACTTGATTCGTTATGTACGAGCGTCGCACCTGCAAAATTTGATTTAAATTCGGGAATCTTCCTTTTAGCAATATCCGAGTCTAAGATTACAGCGCCCCAATTGTTGGCAATTGTACTTGCGACTCCAGATTTGCCCGATGCCGGTGGTCCTATCAGTATAAATGCCTTCCGTTTTTTTTGAAGCTCGCAATCTGGCAATGCTCCGCCGTTCCCTAAGCGTATTTCCGCTTCGTGTTTTGGCATTTTCATAGTAAACAATTCGTCAACTATTTTCCTGCGAAGCTGCCATCTTACTGCATCAGCGCGATAATCATAATGCCTGTTTTTCTCAAAATCAATAGTGGGTGCATCATTTCCATAATTTGCCAGTTCCAACTCGCAAGAGCAGATTTTACCAATCAAATCATAGTCTCTAAAACGCTCGTCCTGAAGCGCAAACTTCAAAAAATTTTCAATCAGTATTCGTTCAGTTAACGGGCGAGCGGTTGGGAAGTGCATTAAGAACTTGTTATATAGCAAATTTAGAAACTAAATCGCTAAAATCAAATAATATAGTCTTTCAAAGCAGTAACGTTAATTTGATTCATTAGTTTACAGCTTTATGTGAAAGATGCGCAGGATATCTAATCCGTTTACATACACCATCAGCGCCAGCAGTATAACCAGCCCCACGGTTGTCGCTTTCTCCATCACTTTTTCACTCACTTTTTTGCCTGATATCAGCTCAAACAGCAGGAAGATAACGTAACCACCATCAAGACCCGGAATAGGCAGCAGGTTCATAAAGGCAAGTGCAACAGATATAAACGCCGTCATCATAAGGAAGGCATACCAGTCAAATTCTGGTGCGTACATTTTACCCATGGAGTAAAATCCGCCCATGCTCTCATTCACTTTTACTTCTTTCGACCCGAATAATTTAAACTGTGCTACATATATCTGTAGCCGGCTCAGGGTATAGCTGCAACCCCTGCCAATGGCTGTAATAGGGTTGTACTTTATCTTGGTATAGTCGTAGTACTTCTGGAATTTGTGGTAGTAGGTACCAAGCATGGAGTCCTTAGGTACCGTTACCGTAGCAGAATCAAGTTGACCAGCCCTCATGTAAGAGAGCTTTATAGGTGTTCCCGGGTTTGATTTCAGCACAATATTCACCTCGTCCCAAAAATGAACGGGGGCATCATTTACTGCCACCACGCTGTCGCCCGCCTTAAGGTTTGCTTTTTCGGCCACAGAGTTCGGCTTAATAGAGTCTATCATTGTAGGCATGCGCAGGCTTATAAAGCTGTTTCTGTCTGCCTTTATGATCTTATTTATGGTGCCAAACGGTATTTTAATGGTCGTATCCTTGCCTGCTCTGGTCACGGATATCGTACCATTTTCCTTGTGCATAATGATAGCAAGGGGTATTTCGTTGAACCGGGTAATAGGTTTTTCATCAATAGCCTTTATCATATCACCGCTTTGCAAGCCAATGCTGCGGCCAATACTATCTACAGCAATCCCATACTTTACATGGTCCATAGCCAGGTACTCTTCGCCCCACACACTGAAAATAACTACATAAAGCAGAATGGCTATCAGCACATTCATAATGATACCACCCAGCATAATAAACAGCCTTTGGTAGGGTTTTTTAGAGCGGTATTCCCATTCCTGCGGTGGCAGTGCAAGGGCTTCTTTATCCATGCTTTCATCCACCATGCCCGATATTTTTACATATCCCCCCAGCGGAAACCATCCTAAACCATATTCTGTGTCGCCCTTGGTCTTTTTAAACAAAGAAAAGTTGAGGACACCAGAGAAAGGGAATAGAAAATCGAAGAACAGATAGAATTTTTCAACCCTTGTTTTAAACAGGCGTGCAAAGAAATAATGCCCGAATTCATGCAGAACAATCAGGAAAGATAAGCCAGCCAGTAGTTGCAATGCCTGCATCACGCCTCCCGACATTAAAAAAAGGGAATTTAAAGACATCTAAAAAAGTAAAAATTAAAGGTAAATAATTAATAATTCATGTCACAACACACAATTGCCTGCCCAAAGAAAAAGCATATCAGCCAAAGTGTCAAATGATTAATAAATAGATAATTGACTCTTCTTCAAAAACTCAGTTACCTGAGCGCGGGCTTCTTTGTCGGTATGCATATAGTCATCGATAGTAGGGTGTGCTACAAAGGGTACTACTTCCAGTGTTTTTTCTATCATTTCACTCATTTCCAGGAAGCCCACTTTATTTTGCAAAAAGGCATGAACTACAACTTCGTTGGCAGCATTCAGCACGCAAGGTACATTACCGCCGCGTTGCATAGATTCTTTGGCCAGCGCAAGATTGCGGAACGTTTTATAGTCTGGTGCCTCAAAAGTAAGTTTTGGGAAATCCTTGAAGTCCAGCCTTTTATAATTGTTGAAAATACGGTTAGGGAATGAGAGTGCATATTGTATAGGCAGCTTCATATCCGGCAATCCCATCTGCGATTTCAGCGAACCATCGGTGAACTGTACCATGGAGTGGATAACAGACTGCGGGTGTATCACCACATCAACCTGCTCGTTTTCCAGCCCGAAAAGCCACTTGGCTTCTATTATTTCCAGTCCCTTATTCATAAGGGTGGAGCTGTCAATGGTTATTTTGGCACCCATCACCCAGTTAGGATGTTGCAAAGCATGGGTAGCTTTTACATTCACAAGATAGTTGGGCTTGCGGCCAAGAAATGGCCCGCCACTTGCCGTAAGAATCACCTTTTCCACCTTTTGTATGTCTTCACCCACAAGGCACTGGAATATGGCTGAGTGCTCACTATCCACCGGTATAATGGCAACTCCCTTTTCTTTTGCACGCTGCATTACCAGCTCGCCGGCTACTACCAGGGTTTCTTTGTTTGCGATCGCGACGCGCTTTCCGGCGTCAATAGCTGCAAGTATAGAGTGCAAACCGGCAAAGCCAAGTACAGCACCCAACACGGTATCAATTCCTTCCCACTGTACAATATCAACAAGAGCCTTGGCTCCGGTAAAAACTTTTATGGGTAATAGGGCAAGGGCATCCTTAACCTCTTTGTATTTCCGCTCGTCGGTAACAACTACAGCATTCGGTTTAAACCGTTTTGCCTGCTCTATAAGTAAAGTTGCATTGCTGTGTGCTGTGAGTACCTCAACCTGAAATAAGCTCGGATTTGCAGCTACTACATCAAGTGCCTGGGTACCTATAGACCCTGTTGACCCCAATATGGCTAAACGCTTCATAATATCATGCAATATTAACCGTTTTTGGTGGAATGGCATGGGATAGCGTTTATTAAAATATTATTTAACAATCCTGTTAGCGCTGGTTTCCGCGTCGCTTGCCCGCGCGTTCAATTCTCAATTTCCAGTTTTGAATATAAAGTCAATGCAGTATATTTACATGCCGCAGGTAAAGCGGGGAAATTTGTAGTAACATGTCAAAGAATTTAGGCGACTTATCGCGCAGGAGAGGACTAAGGGAAAATCTTTTTGAGGAACTGGGTATTGCAGCAACTGCCACCGGTACAGTAGCCCCCGAGGATATCGAAAAACTTGCCGATAAATTCCTGATGGGTGATGCCAATATTTACGGCTCCGTTACCTTCTACGATTTCCTGCGGCCAGATAACAAAGGCAAGAAAGCCTACATCTGCAATGGCAGCAGCTGCCTGAGTGCAGGTACGCAACCCGCCCTGAAGGAAAAGTTAGCCGCCCATTTTGCTGCCGAAGAAATAGGCGAGATGTGCTGTCTTGGCCGTTGCCACGAAAACAGCTCGTTCCATGTAGGCGGTAAAAACTACTCTGGCAATGCAATAAATGAGATAGCTCAGATAAAGGATGCCCACAAAGTAGTAAAGGATAAGTACAACGTAGGTCATAAAGGCACTCAGGTACTTACGGGTGAGTTTCCGGGTATTGACGCTTATTATACTGTGTTTGCCGATGTGCTGAAACGCACTCCGAACGAACTGCTCGAGGAGCTCCGCATCTCGGGCTTGCGTGGCCGTGGCGGCGCTGGGTTCCCCATTTCCTTTAAACTGGAAAGCTGCAAGAATACCGTTGATGACCAGAAATACATAGTTTGTAACGCCGATGAGGGTGACCCGGGTGCCTACAGCGACCGCTACCTGCTGGAGGAGCAACCGCACTCCGTATTACTGGGTATGATGATAGCCGGGTACATAACCGGGGCAAATGCCGGCGTTGTGTACATACGTGGAGAATACCCCGAAGCAGTAGAAATAACCCGCCAGGCCATTGAAGACATAAGGGCGAAGGGCTTCCTGGGTACCGACATAATGGCTTCAGGTTTTAATTTTGAATTTAAAGTAATCAAAGCGCTTGGCGCATATATATGTGGTGAAGAAACCGCATTGCTTTCCAGTATTGAAGGGCAGCGGCCAGAAGTGAGGGTGAGACCACCATACCCTACTCAGGAAGGCTTGTTTAATAAGCCTACTGTAGTGAACAATGTAGAAACACTTGCTTGCATACCCTTCGTAATGAAACACGGCGGTGCACATTTTGCTTCATTTGGCAAGGGCCGCTCAACCGGTACCAAGCTGGTGTCGCTCGATGGCTATTTTAACCGCCCGGGGATATATGAAGTTGATATGGGTACGCCCCTCTCTGTAGTTATAGATGAACTTGGAGGCGGCTTTAAAGCAAAAATTAAAGCGATGCACATAGGCGGTCCGCTCGGCGGACTGGTGCCTGTAGAGCGCATAAAAGACCTGTCGGTGGATTTTGAGACTTTCGCTCAAAACGGATTCCTGCTGGGTCATGCCTCCGTAGTTTGCCTGCCTGAAGAATTTCCTATAGTATTGTATATCAAACACCTGTTTGAGTTCACAGCCCACGAAAGCTGTGGTAAGTGCTTCCCGTGCAGGCTGGGTAGTACCCGCGGCTACGAGATGGTGCACAAGGCCATGACTACTGACTTTAAGATGGACCGCAACCTCCTCAATGACCTGCTGGAGACGCTTGAAATAGGATCGCTTTGCGCCCTTGGCGGTGGCTTGCCGTTACCTATTAAGAATGCATTACAGTATTTCGATGCCGAGCTTTCCCAGTATTTTGAGGGCAGTAAGTAATGGCTGCCAAAGGTATTTATAGTATGCTGCGCCTGCTGCTCTTAGTGTTGCTCATCGGGCTGCCATTGGGTAGTAGGGGTCAGCATGCTTCCGCGCATACGGCAACGATAAAGCCGATGGGTAAAAGTGGCGTTTTTACATCCTGTATTTTTAAAAGCAAACGCTACTTCATTTGTACCGTCGATCCCCGAAAGTACAATGTTGGCGTTTGCAACAAGACCGGTAAGGGTAGTGAAGTCTACGATTTTCACAGCCTTCACACCAAGCACAAAGGCAATCTTATATTCGCTATTAATGGAGGTATGTATGATGAGCAACGCCACGCCATAGGCTTGCTGGTGGCTGAAGGAAAAGAGCAAAAGAAAATAAACAAGGCAACGGGCGGTACAGGCAACTTCACCATGCAGCCCAATGGGGTGTTTTTCATCGATGCGCAAAACAAAGCGACTGTTCTTACAACGCAGCAGTACCTGAAGCAAAACCCGGAAGCAACCTATGCCACCCAGTCAGGGCCAATGCTGGTAACCGACGGCGTTTTTAATGCTCATTTTACAGAAAATTCAGCCAACCTCAATATCCGTAATGGAGTAGGGGTTAATGCCAAAGGAGCCGTGGTGTTTGCAATCTCTGAAGGGATAGTCAATTTCTATGAGTTTGCGCAATTGTTCCGCGACGAGCTGGACTGCCGCAATGCACTTTATCTCGATGGTGCTATTAGCCAGTACTATGCGCCTGAACTTTTCGCGCAGCCACACCCCGGTATTCCCCTCGGGCCACTATTGTTTGTAACGAAAAAATAGTGGCGTCCAGCTAAAAAACTGCCTGCTTACGTCTTCCATCTGGCATAGACTTTTACAAACTCATACCACAATACAGAAGCTGCACCAGCACCTATTGCTACACAAAGCTGCCCCGCCGTAAGTACCTCGAAGGCGAAAAATGCAGCCAGCGGTTTTATTGCCAGCAATGCAGCAGTGAGCAGCGCAGTTACTCCTACTATGAGTGGCACAAGGTTATTTTTATACCTGATGGTGGTCAGCAGCGAATAGTAGAAGGAACGGTTCACAAGGGTCAGGAAGATATTTGCAGTAATAAGGCAGGTAAAAACCATGCTACGGGTTAGTGCTTCATCGGCACCATTGTTTACGGCATACCAATAAACGGATAGTGTTCCCGCTGTTATCACCAGGCCCTGTATCATGCTGGTGGTAAGTTCCCGCCAATTGAAAAATGTGCTGGTGAACGGGCGTGGTGCTGTGTGCATCGTGTTCTTTTCCATTGGCTCGTTTTCATAAATTAT